>NZ_CBFFRK010000042.1:0-33413 GCF_965644245.1 Erwinia sp. V71 | reverse complement strand
TCACCATGGGTAAAGGATGTTAAAAAGTGTTCACCATGTCCCCGAACACCTGTCTGCAATGTCCCCGGACCGTACAAATGGGGGAGGGGATTAGCACGCTGACTTACTTCTCACCCGCCGCCCGCACCACGGCATCCGCCAGCGCCTGTAACCCACTGCTGCGCGAACTGCTTAACTGCTGACGCAGTCCCAGCTTATCGAACAATGCCAGCGGATCTGCGTCGCGCAACTGCTGCGCCGTTTTGCCTTCTGCTGCAGTTAATAACACCGCCAGCAGACCACGCACAATCCGTCCTTCACTGTCGCCATAAAAATGCAGCGTACCGTCCGCCAGCTGCTGATGTCCCAGCCAGACGCGGTTTTCACAGCCGCTCAGTTCAATCGCGCTGGTTTTCAGCTCCAGCGGCAGAGCAGGCAGTTGTTTACCGAGCAGAATCAGCTGCCGGTAACGATCTTCCCACTGCTGAAAGGCAGAAAAGGTCGCCAGCAGGCTGGCCTCGGTAAGGGTTACGCCAAACGGGTGTGGCGCCAGAACAGCTAACGTCATGATTAATCCGCCAGTATTTCAATTGCTTTCTGCATCGCATCGAACAGCATGTCGACTTCCAGCAGCGTATTATAGGGGGCAAATGAGGCGCGCAGTGTTCCGCTCACGCCCAGCGCCGCCATCAGGGGTTGCGCACAATGTTGTCCGGCGCGCAGTGCAATTCCGCTCTCTGACAGCAAGGTGACCAGATCGCTGTGATGGATGCCCGCGATATCAAATGACAGCAGACTGGAACGGCTGCTGCGGTAGCTGCGAAATCCCGGTAACGCTGCCAGCCTCTCTTCCGCGTAACTGGCAAGGCCGCAGCTCCACTCTTCAGCGGCGGCAATATCAATCGTCTCCAGCCATTTCAGTGCTGCGCTGAGGCCGATCACGCCGGCGACATTGGGCGTGCCGGCTTCAAAACAGTGGGGAACCGGCTGCGGGGTAAAACCGTCGAACGACACCTCGGTCAGCATTTTGCCGCCGCCCTGCAGCGGCTGCATCTGCGCCAGCAGCTCCGGCTTGCCATACAGCACACCGATACCCATCGGGCCATAGAGTTTATGCGCCGAAAAGGCGTAGAAATCGATATCCAGCGCCTGCACATCCGCAGGCTGGTGCACCACACCCTGCGCGCCATCCACCATTACCACTACACCAGCCTCATGCGCCAGCGTAATGATGTGTGCCAGATCCGGGCAGCCGCCAGTGACATTCGACATCTGGCTGACGGCCAGCAGGCGTGTGCGCGGACTCAGCAGGTCAGGCAGCGCCTCGATATCCGGCAGGCGCTGTTCGTCAAGTTCCCACTTCACCAGCCGTGCGCCGGTTTGCTGCGCCAGCATCAGCCATGGCACCAGGTTGGCATGGTGCTCTGCCACGCTGACAATGATTTCATCGCCGGGTTGCAGGCGTGGGCGGAGATAACTCTGTGCGGCCAGATTGATGGCGTCGGTTGCGCCACGCGTCCAGACAATGCTGTCCGGCGTCGCGGCATTCAGGAATTGCGCCACCAGGCTGCGCGCCTGCTCATAGCGTTCTGTCAGCTGGCGTGCGGCGGCAAACTGGCTGCGATGCACGGTGCCGGCACTCAGGCTGTAGAACTGCTGCGTGGCGTCGATTACCGTCTGCGGTTTCAGGGCCGTGGCTGCGCTGTCGAGATAGACACCGGCATCGGCAAGTGCCGGAAATTGCTGGCGAAATAGCGCCGGTTCAAACGTGTTCATTGGACTCTCGTGGTGTCTCACTGCTTTACCCCCGATTCGGAATGGGCTGAATTCCTTCTCCTGAAACTGGCAAAGCTTAGAAAGCGAGTTATGCTAATTATTGCAAGGTTTAGACTATTACCCGTATCAGATGCTGCGATTTGCCGCAGATACTGCTTTGCCGTCAGGTTACCAAAGGCATTCCGCGGGTGGTTTATCGCACTATATCTGCAAGGAGATAGAAAATGAAAAAACTTACCGCAGTACTGGCCGTCTGTGCCATGACTTTTACTCTGGCTGCCTGTTCCAACAATTACGTGATGCATACCAATGATGGTCGCACCATTGTGGCGGAAGGCAAACCTAAGGTAGACGATGAAACCGGTATGATCAGCTACAAAGATGCAAATGGCAACCAGCAGCAGATCAATCGGACGGATGTAAAAGAGATGGCAGAGCTGGGACAATAAATTTCAGCTAAAAAAAAGCACCGCAATTTGCGGTGCTATGTAATATCACTATGGACAGACAGGATAAATCTACAGGAATTAAAAGGTAGCCAGGCTACCGGATCTGAAAATCGTCAGATCAATTGCAAACACAACATCACGACCACAAGCCAAAAGCCAAAAGCCAAAAGCTCTCCATCACTGCGCGGTTTCCCGACGGCATTCTGAACAACTTTTCGTTCCGGCTCTGGAAGTGCGGCAACTATAGGTATTTGCTGGAGCTTCCTCAACGGACAATTTATAATGGCTCGGATGAAAAAATCTAATACGTAACGCGGTGTTGCCGCGTTGCGTCAGGTTGTTACAGAAAACGCGACGGAAACCATGTCAAAACGCCTTCCCCCCCTTAATGCACTGCGTGTTTTTGACGCGGCGGCACGCCACCTTAGCTTTACCAAAGCCGCTGAAGAGCTGTTTGTGACTCAGGCGGCAGTCAGCCATCAGATTAAATCTTTGGAGGATTTTCTTGGCCTGAAGCTGTTTCGCCGTCGTAACCGTTCGTTGCTGCTGACCGAAGAAGGTCAGAGTTACTATCTGGATATCAAGGAAATTTTTTCTGCGCTGAATGAAGCGACACGTAAACTGCAGGCGCGCAGCGCGAAGGGCGCGCTGACGGTGAGTCTGCTGCCCAGCTTTGCCATTCAGTGGCTGGTTCCGCGCCTCTCCAGCTTTAATTCAGATTATCCGGGGATTGATGTGCGTATTCAGGCCGTCGACCGTGATGAGGAGAAGCTGGCGGACGATGTTGATGTGGCGATTTTCTATGGCCGCGGTAACTGGCCGGGGCTGCGGGTGGAAAAACTGTATGCGGAGTATCTGCTGCCGGTCTGTTCGCCGCTGCTGCTGACTGGCGATCATCCGCTGAAAGCGCCTGCTGATCTGGAGAAAGTCACTCTGTTGCATGATGCGTCACGCCGTGACTGGCAATCCTATACTCGCCAGCTGGGGCTGCAACATATTAATGTGCAGCAGGGGCCGATCTTCAGCCACAGTGCGATGGTGCTGCAGGCGGCGATCCATGGTCAGGGGGTGGCGCTGGCCAACAATGTGATGGCGCAAACGGAACTGGAAGCCGGTCGTCTGGTATGTCCGTTTAATGATGTATTAGTCAGTAAAAATGCTTTTTATCTGGTTTGTCATGACAGTCAGGCAGAACTGGGTAAAATAGCCGCCTTTCGCCAGTGGATACTGGCAAAAGCCGCGAGCGAACAGGAGAAGTTTCGCTTTCGCTACGAACACTAATAATGAAAGGGCGTGGTTTCCCGATGTGCTTCCGGTTGCAGCTCACGACGCTGCAGGGCCGATGACGCAGGGGTAAACGGCGTGCCGGTGCTATCGAGGATAGTGTATGTCCAGTCGTGCAATGTTGATTTTCGCCGCCATCAGCGGTTTTGTTTTTGTGATGTTTGGCGCATTTGGTGCCCATGTTCTGAGCCAGTCACTGGGGCCGCAGGAGATGGCGTGGATTCATACCGGTCTTGATTACCAGGCGTACCATACGCTGGCGGTGCTGGGGCTGGCGGCGGCGATGCTGCGTCGCGCTAATATCTGGTTCTACTGGAGCAGCGCGTTTCTGGCGCTGGGTACAGTGTTGTTTAGCGGTAGCCTCTATTGTCTGGCGCTGTCGCATCTGAAAATGTGGGTCTTTGTCACCCCGGTTGGCGGCGTCTGTTTCCTTATCGGCTGGGCATTGATGTTAACTGGCGCACTGCGTCTGAAGAAAAAGGCCGATCGCCATGAATAAAGTGTTGTTGTATTGCCGTCAGGGATTTGAAAAAGAGTGTGCGGCAGAGATAACGGATAAAGCTGCACAGCGTGAAGTGTTTGGCTTTGCACGCGTGAAAGAGGACAGCGGTTATGTGCTGTTTGAATGCTACCAGCGTGAGGACGCCGATAAACTGATCCGCGAGTTGCCATTCAGCGAGCTGATTTTTGCCCGTCAGATGATTGTGGTGGGTGAACTGCTGCGTGATTTGCCGCCGGAAGACCGCATTACGCCGATTGTCGGTATGCTGAGTGGCGCGGTGGAGAAGGGCGGCGATCTGCGCGTTGAGGTGCCGGACACCAATGAAAGCAAAGAGTTGCTGAAATTCTGCCGCAAATTTACCGTGCCGCTGCGCGCCAGCCTGCGCAGCAATAACATTCTGCTCAGCTATGAATCAGCGAAGCGTCCGGTGGTGCATGTGTTCTTTATCGCGTCGGGTTGCAGCTATGTGGGTTACTCGTATTCACATAACAACTCACCGTTCTTTATGGGCATTCCGCGCCTGAAATTCCCGGCAGATGCGCCAAGCCGCTCGACGCTGAAGCTGGAAGAGGCATTTCACGTGTTTATTCCTGCCGATGAGTGGGATGAGCGTCTGGCGAGTGGTATGTATGCGGTCGATCTCGGTGCCTGCCCGGGGGGCTGGACCTATCAGCTGGTCAAACGCAGCATGATGGTGGATGCTATCGATAACGGCCCGATGGCGCCGAGTCTGATGGAAACCGGCCAGGTGACCCACCACCGTGAAGACGGTTTTAAATACCGTCCGACACGCAATAATATTTCCTGGGTCGTGTGCGATATGGTGGAGAAGCCGGTACGCGTCGCCAGTCTGATGGCGGAGTGGCTGGTCAATGGCTGGTGTCGTGAAGCGATTTTTAACCTGAAACTGCCGATGAAAAAGCGTTATGAAGAAGTGTCGCAAAATCTGGCGCTGATTAATGAGAAGCTGAAAGCGGCAGGGATTAACGCCCAGATTAATGCGCGTCAGCTGTATCACGATCGTGAAGAGGTGACGGTACATATTCGTCGTATCTGGAGTGCGACGCCTGGACGGCGTGACGAGCGCTAAATTTTGCCCGGGAACAGGGATTGCTGTTAGCGCTGTACCTGCACGGGAAACACGGACAGATCGGAAAGCCGCTGTTCGTCATCCCTGACCGCTCGTCCCGCGCCATCCCTGGCGCGGGACGCTTTCCTCTTCTGTCCGTGTTCCCCGTGCTTTGAACAGGGATGTCGTCTGTCAGGAAAATCATTTTCGCTGCACACCCGGATTTGCTTTGAGTAACAGCATGCCACTACTCAACAGCCTGGTAACGCAGATCCTTTAAATTCCCATCCAATACCAGATCGGTTTTCAGCGTTGCCACCTGCTGGCTGACCAACGCCATCTGCTGATGCTGTTCCAGCTTTTTGCGCCACTTTTCCGGTACGGTATCCAGTTGCTGGTAAAGCGCAGCCAGCGAGCCAAATTCCGCAAGTAGCTGACTGGCGCTTTTCGGCCCGATGCCTGCCACTCCCGGGATCTTGCTGCTGCTGATGCCCGCCAGTCCCCAGTAATCGGTTAACTGCTGCGGCGTCACGCCAAATTCCTGGGCGATAAACGGCATGTCCAGCCAGCGTTTCTGGAAGTAGTCACGGATGAAAATGGTCGGTGCCAGCAGCTGGCAGTAACCTTTGTCAGTCGAGACAATCGTGGCCTGATGCCCGCCGGACGCGACTTTAATCGCCAGCGTTGCCGCCAGGTCATCGGCTTCATTGCCGGGCGAAGTCCAGCAGGGAACCCCTGCGGCGCGGAATGCATTACGCAGCAGCGGCATTTCCGCCTGCAGATCATCCGGCATGGGCGCGCGTCCGGCTTTGTAATCCGGCAGCAACTGATGACGCCAGCTATCCCGGCGTTCGTCATCGTCAAATACCGCCACCGCGTGTGTCGGGCGGGTGTGCAGCAGTAACTGTTGCAGTGCCTGGACACAGGTCTGCTGGCAGGGGGAGCCCTGCACGGCATGAATGCGGCGAATCAGGTTGAGCGCATCAACGATTAACAGATGGTAAGTCATAATATCCTGCATGCAGCGGCATCTTGCCGCACGTTATACCCGAAATCAGCCGGGTTGCAAGGCGGCACGCGGCGCGCCTGCAACCGGGGTATATACCCTCAATAATTTGTGCTGCAGGAAGACGCGGTCAACGCACCTGCAGCCTGAAGTATGACGGGTATGGCGGGTATCGCCGTTACTTAATGATTTCGTAGCACGGGATATAGGCGGTGCCCGGCAGCTTCATACGATGCTGGGCGACAAATCCCTGCAGTAAATCATCCATGTGATGCATCATTCTGGCATCGCCGTGCAGTTTATACGGCCCTTTTTCGCGGATCTGGCTGATGCCGATCTCCTTCACGTTACCAGCGACAATACCGGAGAAAGCCCGGCGCAGGGCGGCAGCGAGTTGCTCTGGCGGCTGGTTCGGGTAGAGATTGAGGCTCGCCATATTTTCATGCGTGGGCATAAATGGCACCTGCAGTTCCGGTGCAATACGCAGCGACCAGTTAAAGCTGTAGGCATCACCCGATTCCCGGCGGTTTTCTTTTACCTGCGGCATCGCTTTTTTCATCTGGCGCGCCACTTCCGCCGCATCATCAATAATAATGGTGTAGTGGCGACGCGCCTCTTCACCCACGGTATTGACGATAAACTGATCCAGCACGCGGAAGTAGTCCGCACTTTCTTTCGGGCCGGTCAGGATCAGCGGCAGTACCTGGTCACTGTTCTCCGGGTTCATCAAAATCCCCAGCAGGTACAGCAGTTCCTCTGCGGTGCCGACGCCGCCCGGGAAAATAATAATGCCGTGAGCGATACGCACGAAGGCTTCGAGCCGTTTTTCGATATCCGGCATGATGATCAGCTCATTGACCAGCGGATTCGGTGGTTCAGCGGCGATAATGGACGGTTCGGTCAGGCCGATAAAACGTCCTTCTTTGTAGCGCTGCTGGGCATGTCCTACTGCTGCGCCTTTCATCGGCGCTTCCATCACCCCCGGCCCGCAGCCGGTGCAGATATTCAGTTCACGCAGACCGAGCTGCGCGCCGACGCTGCGGCAATACTGGTATTCGATCGCGTTGATCGAGTGGCCACCCCAGCACACCACCATATTGGGATCTTCGCCAATATGCAGGGCGCGTGCATTACGCAGGATCGAGAACACCAGGTTGGTGATATGAATCGAGTCGTCCAGATCCAGATGCTGGAAGCGTTCGGCCGAAGAGAGCTGGCCGTTCACAAACAGGATATCGCGCAGGACGGCGAACAGATTGGCCTGCAGGGCACGAATAATGCGGCCGTCGACAAAGGCGTCTTCAGGCGGATTAATCAGCTCCAGCTTTACGCCGCGCTCACGGCGCAGCACGTTGATATCGAAGCTTTCAAAGCGGGAAAGCAGTTCCTGGCTGTTGTCAATCTGGCTGCCCGAGTTAAGCACGGCGAGGGAACAGTTACGAAACAGCTGGTAGAGATCGCTGCTGGCGGTTTGCTTCAGCATGTCGACTTCCAGCTGCGAGAGCAAATCCATCGCGCCAAGAGGGCTAATATGTGTAATCAAGAGAACTCCTTAAATCCTTTGTTGGTGGCCGCTTCGCTGCGACCACCGAACCTCAGCGTAACCCTGGAAACCCCGGTTTCACAACCGCTTCCTGCATTCAGCGTCAGGCTTGCGAGCTGTCTCGCAATTACTGGCGCACCAGCCGCGAATGGGTGGGCGTAAATTCGCTATTGCTGCGCCATGGATTGATATCCAGCCCGCCGCGACGGGTGTAACGCGCATACACTGACAGCGCTTCCGGCTGGCAGAAACGATTGATGTCATTGAAGATACGTTCCACGCACTGCTCGTGGAATTCATTGTGGTGACGGAAGGAGACCAGATAGCGCAACAGCGCTTCACGGTTGATGCGCGGGCCGCGATAGCGAATCTGTACAGAACCCCAGTCCGGCTGATTGGTGATCAGACAGTTGGATTTCAGCAGATGGCTCACCAGCGTCTCTTCCACCACTTCGCTGCCGGTGGCATTCGCCAGGTAATCAGCGTTGAACTGGTAGTTATCGATCACGATATTCTGTTCGTCGATGCAGGCGCCGCTGAAATGACCAATCGGCTGGCCTTCAATCTCCTGCAGGCGGAACAGCGCCACGCTAACCTCACCCTGTGCACAGGCGCTAAGATCGCGTTCCAGCGTCTGGCGCACCTCGCTCCAGTCGGCAAATGCGGTCTGGTTAAAGCTGTTGAGGTAAAGCTTAAAACTTTTTGATTCGATCAGGTTGATGCTGCTGGCGTTCAGCACCACTTCACCGAAGGCAACCTGCGGTACGCCTTTGCTGTTCAGCCATGACAGTTCGTACAGCGTCCAGATATCCGCGCCATGAAAAGGCAGCGAATCAGGATAAAGACCCAGCGGTTCACGGTTCATGCTGCGCGGTACTGCCTGCAGCAGGCTGGCGTCATAGCGGTCGTGATATTCTGTGGCTTTGCCTAATGTCAGGCTCTCAAGTGCCTGATGCGGATGATGTGCAGACATACTGTTACCTTAATGGCCTGTTCCGCTGTGCGGAGAGGCGTTTGCCGATACAATGGAACCTAAGTGTAACGTAGCCAGACAACAGTGAGAAAAGGAAAGATGGAAGAGACCTCGCAGGCTTTACAAGATTTTACCGCCAGTTACTGTGATAACTGGCAACAGGTGCGCGGCAGCTGGCCTGTCAGTGAGCAGTTGCATGGCATTGCTTCTCCCTGCGTGGTCAGCAGCGAAGAGAGCGTGGTCTACTGGCAGCCGCAACCGTTTAGCCTGGCGAAGAATCTGGACGCGGTCGAACGTGCGCTTGATCTGCGTATTCAGCCAGCGGTAACCGCGTTCTACACCACGCAGTTCGCCGGTGATATGGCAGCGCAGATTGGCGGGTGCAGGCTGTCGCTGGTTCAGGTGTGGAGCGAAGAGGATTTTGTGCGTATACAAGAAAATCTTATTGGTCATCTGGTGATGAAGCGTCGCCTGAAGCACTCCCCGACGCTGTTTATTGCTACCACGGAATCAGAACTGGACGTGATTTCAGTCTGTAATCTGTCAGGTGAAGTGATACTGGAGCAGCTGGGTACGCAGAAACGTGAAACGCTGGCACCGTCACTGGCGGAGTTTCTTAAGTCAATACAGGCTGTTATCGGGGAATAATTGCGATATCAACCGGGTGTGTTGTGAGATATCTCTTACATGACCTGTAGGATATCGCCAAAAAATCCCTGTCATTTTCTGACAAGTCAAATGTGAAAATATTGTAAATCATGCTCTTAGCACATCGCTAAGGGGCATCTGACGTAAGATGAATCCATAAACGTCGTTACTATACTTGTTTGCTTATCATGTTCTGTCAGAATGTTTTGCAACAGAACGGAATCTGTGGAAAGGGGAGACGTCAGGACGATGTCACTTCAGGATGAAGCAAGGATATCTCAGGACGGGATATGGACACCTCCAGGAAGGAGAATGAGAGCCACATTGGGATACTGTGGTGGGCGAGGATGCCGAAGGAGTAGAGTCAGGAAGACTTAAGGTGTCAGGATGACACACAGGACAAGTTTTCAAGGATGAGCAGGGAGCACAAAAGTAGCAGGAACGCTGCAAACGAACGGGGAGCACTGTGTATACAGTGCTCCCTTTTTTTCGTCCATACTTTTTACCGGACGCCCGGCTAATGCTATGCTTGCCGCCCTTTAGTTAACCCTTTTCCCGAGGTCGCCGATGAGCCGTGAACAACAGGTACGCCAGCGTTTGCTGGCGGTGGCACAAGTGCTGCAGGACAGCGGACTGTGGCAGAGCCATGCGCCGGATACCCAGGCGTTTAACAGTAACGAACCGTTCTGTGTCGACACGATGCTGCCGCTGGAGTGGCTGCAATGGGTGCTGCTGCCACGTATGCAGGCGCTGCTCGACAGTCAGGCGCCGCTGCCGCAAAACTTTTCCATTACCCCCTATTACGAAGAAGCGCTGGATAGCGAGACGCCGGGGCGTCTGCTGTTGCTGTGCGAGCTGCAGGCGCTGGACGCCCTGTTTACGGATCATTCTGCCTGATGCTGGAGATCATTTATCAGGACGAGTATCTGGTGGCGGTGAATAAGCCCTCCGGCTGGCTGGTACATCGCAGCTGGCTGGATCGCCATGAGAAAGTGGTGGTGATGCAGACGGTACGCGACCAGATTGGTCAGCATGTGTTTACCGTTCATCGCCTCGATCGCCCGACATCGGGTGTGCTGCTGATGGGATTGTCCAGCGAAGTGGGGCATTTGCTGGCGCAGCAGTTTGAGCAGCATCAGATGCAGAAAACCTATCATGCACTGGTGCGTGGCTGGCTGGATGGCGCGGATCGGATTGATTATCCGCTGGCGGAAGAGCGGGATAAAATCGCCGATAAATTTGCCACTGGCGAGAATGTGCCAAAACCCGCAGTCACCGATTACCGCTCACTGGCGCAGGCCGAGATGCCGTTTGCCATTGGCCGCTATGACTGTGCGCATTACACGCTGGTGGAACTGCAGCCCCATACCGGACGCAAGCATCAGCTGCGTCGTCATCTGGCGCACCTGCGTCATCCGATTATTGGCGACACTAAGCATGGCGATTTGCGCCAGAATCGCGGCGCGGCGCAGTTTGCTGGCTGTGATCGCCTGATGTTGCATGCCAGTTCGCTGGCGCTGACTCATCCGGTTACCGGCGAGCCACTGGTGATCCGCGCCGGGCTGGATGCCTGCTGGCAGCAGATGATGCAGCAGTTTGGCTGGCAGCACTGTCTCCCTGATGTTCCCAGGGTTGAGTTTATCGCGGCAGCAAGTCAGGATAGTGCATCAATTTAAGGAGAGTGGTTATGGCGCAGGTGGGTATTTTTGTCGGCACGGTTTACGGTAACGCGTTGCTGGTGGCGGAAGAGGCGGAGCCGGTTCTGCAACAGGCCGGACATGAAGTCAAAATTTTTGAAGACGCTACGCTGGCGGACTGGCAACACTACAGTGATAAAGTAGCGCTGGTGATCACCTCTACCACGGGTCAGGGCGATTTTCCTGACAGCATCGCCGCGCTGTTTCATGCCATCAAAGATCAGCTGGGCTACCAGCCGCAGTTGCGTTATGGCGTGATTGCACTGGGTGACAGCAGCTACGAGCATTTCTGCAATGCCGGTAAACAGTTTGATGCCTTGTTGCAGGAGCATTCGGCGCAGCGTGTGGGTGAGGTGTTGACGGTGGATGCCGGGGAATATCCGGAGCCGGAAGCGATCACGTCGCCATGGGTGGAAGCCTGGGCGAAGCAGATTTAATACTGTTTGCTGGTGAGCTTTCGCTCCCATCGGGGAGCGTTGCTGTGACACTGAGCCAGCGCAGGGAGCACGGTCGGCTGCGGAAAGACGCAAAACGCGTCATCCATGACGGCTCGGCCCGCGCCGTCCATGGCGCGGGCCGCTTTCCTCCGCTGACCGTGCTCCCTGCGCCTGGAGGTTACACGTTGCTGCCTGATTGTGGCATCGGGAGCATCAGGTCACTGGCGCCGGGTTAAACACCGCCAGCTGATTACGCAGACCCCAGCGATCAGACCATGTCTGTTTTCTGCCGCTGGCAATATCCATAATCATTTCAAACAACCGCCAGCCGACCTGTTCAATGGTCTCTTCCCCGGTGGCAATCGTACCGGCGTTAATATCCATCAAATCATGCCAGCGTTCGGCCAGTGCCGTACGTGTCGCCATTTTAATCACCGGGATCACTGCCAGGCCATACGGCGTACCGCGCCCGGTGGTAAACACCTGCAGGGTAATACCGGATGCCATCTGCTGAGTTCCGCAGACAAAATCACTGGCCGGTGTGGCAGCGTAAATCAGACCACGTTTGGTTGGACGCTGACCAGGTGACAACACTTCGACAATCGGGCTGCGACCGGATTTGGCAATCGATCCCAGTGCTTTTTCCACCACATTCGCCAGCCCGCCCTTTTTATTGCCCGGGGAAGGGTTCGCGCTGCGGTCGGTTTTGCCCTGATCAAGATAGTCGTCATACCACGCCATCTCTTCCAGCAGACGTTTGCCGACCTCTTCATTGACCACGCGTGGCGTCAGCAGATGAATGGCGTCACGTACTTCTGTCACTTCAGAGAACATTACCGTCGCACCGCAGCGCACCAGCAGGTCCGAGGCAAAGCCGACCGCCGGATTAGCGGTCACGCCGGAGAACGCATCGCTGCCGCCACACTGCATGCCGACAACCAGTTCGGATGCCGGACATTCTTCGCGCTGACGCTGGTTCAGTCGCTGCAGATGACGGTCAGCGACCAGCAGGATCTCCTGCACCATCGCCTCAAAACCAATATGTTTCTCATCCTGCAGACGCACAATGTCCTGTTCGTCGAGGGAGATCACCTGCACATCGTCAGTACCGGTCAGCAGGCGCTCAGGCTGCAGTTTTTCGCAGCCAAGGCTGACCACCATCACTTCGCCGCCGAAATTGGCGTTCAGTGCGAGGTTATGGATAGTGCGGATCGGCACTACCGCCGCAGGCGCATTGATCGCCACGCCGCAGCCGTAGAGGTGGTTAAGCGCCACCACGCCATCCACATTCGGATAACGTGGCAGTAAGTCGCGTTCAATGATTTTCACCACGTAATCGACCACCCCTGCCACGCAATGCACGCTGGTGGTAATGCCCAGCAGATTACGTGTACCGACGCTGCCGTCGGCATTGCGGTAGCCAAGGAAGGTATGGCCTTCCAGTGGCGGTAATGGATCGGGCACGCGATTAGCCAGTGGCAGGCTGGCCAGCGGTGGTGCTTCGGGTAGCGCCACCAGCGATTCTTCGATCCAGCTGCCGCGCGCAATATCACGCTGGGCATAGCCAATCACTTCGCCGTAACGAATAATATCGCCGCCGCGGGCGATATTATTTAACGCGACTTTATGCCCCTGCGGGACATGCTCGATTAATTGCAGACCGTCGCTAAATGTGGTGCCAGCCGGAAGGCCGTTATTATTTACCACAATGGCAACATTATCTGTTTCATGAACTTTAATATAAAGTGGCACTTCTGTTATTTTATTCATTGCTCAAATGTCCTGAAAAGAATTAACACGGACAAGCTTCCCGTAAACGGGTTATTAACACTACGACATAAAAGGTTATTTGCTGATTAGGAGTATATGTTGCCCAATCGTCGGGCACACTATGCAAATGCCGCGGTTTTAACATCTATACAGGCATCATTTCGTGCAAAGCGCCAAAGGCAAGAGAGGCGGCTCACAAACAAAATGCCGTGAATTCGGCCTTTATCACGCTTTGTCCGGAAAAAGCCAATTCCGTGAGCCGCTGCGCAGTGTTATGTGCAGATGCCACAAAAAATGACGAAAAGCATATCAAATATCGTGCAATTTTCCGGTGCGTCACTGGCGGCGTATTCATATACTTCATCCAGTGTTGAACGTCAGGTTATTTCCACGCTGCGTAATGAGGTTATTTGCTAATTAAAAAATCGCTGTGTCTAAATCAACATCATTCTGATACCCAAGTCTGGTGTCTGTCGTTCAGAGTGAAAAGTAGCTAACTGCTATATTTCAGGAGCACATAATGAATTCTCTCAGCCAGGCCGCAAGCGCCGTACAAAAGCGAACAAACTCGCGCTATTGGATCGTGGTGATGTTATTTATCGTCACCTCATTTAACTATGGCGACCGCGCCACTATTTCTATCGCCGGTTCCGCGATGTCGAAAGATATCGGTCTGGATGCAGTCGGCATGGGGTACATCTTCTCCGCGTTTTCCTGGGCCTATGTGATTGGTCAGATACCAGGCGGCTGGTTACTGGACCGCTTCGGCTCAAAACGCGTCTACTTCTGGAGCATCTTTACCTGGTCGCTGTTCACGCTGTTACAGGGCTTTGTCGATATGTTCAGTGGTTTCGGCATCGTCGCGGCACTGTTCTTATTACGCTTTATGGTCGGCTTGTGTGAAGCGCCTTCCTTCCCGGGTAACAGCCGTATTGTCGCGGCCTGGTTCCCGGCGCAGGAACGCGGCACCGCAGTGGCGATTTTTAACTCGGCACAATACTTCGCTACCGTCATCTTCGCACCGATTATGGGCTGGCTGACTTCCGAAATCGGCTGGGCGCATGTGTTCTGGTTTATGGGTGGTCTCGGCATCATCATCAGTTTTATCTGGCTGAAAGTGATTCATGATCCTTCTGATCACCCAAGCGTGAATAAAGCCGAGCTGGAATATATGGCTCAGGGTGGTGCGCTGATCAATATGGACCAGAAAAAAGATGAGAAGAAAGTCAGCTGGGGCGAAAAAATGTACCAGATTAAACAGCTGGTCACTTCCCGCATGATGATCGGTGTCTATCTCGGTCAGTACTGTATCAACGCCTTAACTTACTTCTTTATTACCTGGTTCCCGGTGTATCTGGTGCAGGCGCGTGGTATGTCGATTCTGAAAGCGGGCTTTATCGCCTCCATTCCGGCGATATGTGGCTTCCTCGGCGGCGTGCTCGGCGGGGTGATTTCTGACTGGCTGATGCGTAAAACCGGTTCACTGAATATTGCACGTAAAACACCGATTGTACTCGGCATGCTGTTATCCATCTCCATGGTGACCTGTAACTACGTCGATTCTGAAGCTGTGGTGGTGTTCTTTATGGCACTGGCGTTCTTCGGTAAAGGCATCGGCGCGCTGGGCTGGGCGGTGATGGCGGATACCGCGCCGAAAGAAATTAGCGGCCTGAGCGGTGGTCTGTTCAATATGTTCGGCAACATCTCCGGTATCGTCACACCTATCGCGATTGGTTACATCATTGCGGCAACCGGCTCCTATAACGGTGCGCTGATTTACGTCGGTATCCATGCCTTTGTGGCGGTACTCAGCTACCTGGTGCTGGTGCAGGATATCAAACGTATCGAACTGAAAGTGAAAGCTTAAGGATATCGCCATGAATACGCAGAGTACGCCAGTCAT
Organism: Erwinia sp. V71; assembly: GCF_965644245.1. Classification (NCBI taxonomy): domain Bacteria; kingdom Pseudomonadati; phylum Pseudomonadota; class Gammaproteobacteria; order Enterobacterales; family Erwiniaceae; genus Erwinia; species Erwinia sp. V71. The sequence goes on along the minus strand of NZ_CBFFRK010000042.1, from coordinate 18,377 downwards.
CACCGATATGAAGGTTATTCCGGTCGCTGGCTATGACAGCATGCTGATGAATATCGGTGGTGCGCACGGCGCTTACTTCACCCGTAATATCGTGGTGCTGACCGACAGCGCAGGCCATACCGGTGTCGGTGAAGCACCGGGTGGCGAAGTGATTTATCAGACGCTGGTCGATGCTATCGACCAGGTGAAAGGTCACGAAGTGGCGCGCATGAACCGGCTGGTGCAGCAGGTGCATGTCGGCAACCAGTCGGCGGATTTTGATACCTTCGGTAATGGCGCATGGACCTTTGAACTGCGCGTCAATGCCGTCGCGGCGCTGGAAGCCGCACTGCTGGACCTGCTGGGCCAGTGCCTGAATGTGCCGGTGGCGGAGTTGCTCGGCCCGGGCAAGCAGCGCGATGAAGTGACGGTGCTGGGCTACCTGTTCTATATCGGCGACCGCGAGAAAACTGACCTGCCGTACCTGAAAGGCGAGAACGCCTCTCACGACTGGTATCACCTGCGCCATCAGAAAGCGATGGACAGTGCGGCGGTGGTACGGCTGGCAGAAGCGTCACAGGACAAATACGGCTTTAAGGATTTCAAACTGAAAGGCGGCGTGCTGCCGGGTGAGCAGGAAATTGAGGCGGTTAAAGCGCTGAAAAAACGTTTCCCTGACGCCCGTATCACTGTCGACCCGAACGGCGCCTGGCTGCTGGATGAAGCGATCCGTCTGTGCAAAGACATGCAGGGCATTCTGACTTACGCAGAAGACCCCTGCGGCGCAGAGCAGGGTTACTCCGGACGCGAAGTGATGGCGGAGTTCCGTCGCGCGACGGGCTTACCGGTAGCGACCAATATGATCGCCACCAACTGGCGCGAGATGAATCATGCGGTGATGGTCAATGCCGTGGATATCCCGCTGGCCGACCCACACTTCTGGACACTGAGCGGCGCGGTGCGCGTCGCCCAGCTGTGCAATGACTGGGGGCTGACCTGGGGTTGCCACTCCAATAACCACTTCGATATTTCGCTGGCGATGTTTACCCATGTTGGTGCCGCCGCGCCGGGCAAACCGACCGCCATTGATACCCACTGGATCTGGCAGGAGGGCGATCAGCGCCTGACCAAAGAACCCCTGCAGATCCGCAACGGCAAGATTGCCGTTCCTGACAAACCTGGATTAGGCATTGAGCTGGACTGGCAGCGACTCGAGCAGGCACACGCGCTGTATAAAACCCTGCCAGGCGGCGCACGTAACGACGCCACCGCCATGCAATACCTGATTCCAGGCTGGAAATTTGATCGTAAGCGCCCGGTTTTTGGACGCTTACCCGGCTGACTCAACAAGGATAATGATGATGACTCAACAAAGTTCTACGCCAATTATTAAATCATTACAGGTCATTCCGGTGGCGGGCTACGACAGTATGCTGCTGAACCTGAGTGGTGCTCACGCGCCATTCTTTACCCGCAATATTGTGATTATTAAGGATAACGCGGGAAATACCGGGGTCGGTGAAATCCCTGGTGGCGAGAAGATTCGCCAGACGCTGGAAGAGTCCGGCGCGTTACTGACTGGCAAAAGCATTGGTGAATATAAAAACCTGCTGAGCCTGGTGCGCCAGACCTTTGCTGACCGCGATGCTGGTGGCCGCGGTAACCAGACATTCGACCTGCGTACCACCATTCATGTGGTGACCAGTATTGAAGCGGCGCTGCTGGATCTGCTGGGTAAACACCTCGGTGTTAACGTGGCTTCTCTGCTGGGCGATGGTCAGCAGCGTGACCGCGTTGAAATGCTGGGTTACCTGTTCTACGTCGGCGACCGCACGAAAACCACGCTGCCGTACCAGAGCCAGACCGATGAGAAGTGCGACTGGTATCGCCTGCGCCATGAAGAAGCGCTGACGCCGGAAACCGTGGTGCGTCTGGCAGAAGCGGCTTACGAGAAATATGGCTTTAACGATTTCAAACTGAAAGGCGGTGTGCTGGCGGGCAGCGAAGAAGCTGAAGCGGTGACCGCGCTGCATAAACGCTTCCCTGAAGCGCGTATTACCCTCGACCCGAACGGTGCATGGTCGCTGAATGAGGCGATTCAGCTGGGCAAACAGCTGAAAAACGTGCTGGCGTATGCGGAAGACCCATGCGGTGCGGAACAGGGCTATTCCGGTCGTGAAGTGATGGCGGAATTCCGCCGCGCCACCGGTCTGCCGACCGCCACCAATATGATCGCCACCGACTGGCGTCAGATGGGCCACACCCTGTCGCTGCAGTCCGTCGATATCCCGCTGGCTGACCCGCACTTCTGGACCATGCAGGGTTCTGTGCGTGTTGCCCAGATGTGTCATGAGTTCGGTCTCACCTGGGGTTCACACTCCAATAACCACTTCGATATTTCGCTGGCAATGTTTACCCATGTGGCGGCTGCTGCACCGGGCAAAATCACCGCGATTGATACCCACTGGATCTGGCAGGAAGGCAACCAGCGCCTGACCAAACAACCGCTGCAAATCAAGGGCGGTATGGTGCAGGTGCCGCAGGTGCCGGGTCTCGGTGTCGAACTGGATATGGACCAGGTGATGAAGGCCAACGAGTTGTACCAAAAACATGGTCTTGGCGCCCGCGACGACGCTCAGGCAATGCAGTTCCTGGTGCCCAACTGGCATTTCGACAATAAACGTCCGTGCCTGGTGCGCTAATTAAGCAGGCTTCAGGCAATTGCTGTGCCTGAAGCCGCATTCACAGGAGTCCTTATGAGCGATACACATTATCCCAACCGTTTTCGTCAGCGTCTGCTGGACGGTGAAACCCTGATTGGCTGCTGGTGCGGGCTGGCTAATCCTCTCTCCACTGAAGTGTTGGGACTGGCAGGATTTGACTGGCTGTTACTGGATGGCGAGCACGCACCGAATGATATCTCCACCTTCATTCCTCAGCTGATGGCGCTGAAGGGCAGTGCCAGCGCACCGATTGTGCGTCCGCCGTGCAACGAGCCGATCATTATCAAGCGCCTGCTGGATATCGGTTTCTATAACCTGTTGATCCCGTTTGTGGAAACTGCGGATGAAGCGCGTCAGGCGGTGGCTTCCACCCGTTATCCGCCGCACGGTATCCGTGGTGTCTCTGTCTCACACCGCAGCAACCAGTACGGCACGCTGGCGGGTTACAACCAGACCATCAATGACAATATCGGCGTGCTGGTGCAGATCGAAACGCAGCTGAGTGTCGACAATATTGACGAGATCGCGGCCGTAGACGGTGTGGACGGCGTGTTTGTCGGCCCAGGCGATCTGTCCGCGGCGCTGGGCTACCTGGGGCAGCCAGGTCACCCGGAAGTACAAAAAGTGATTAAACATGTGTTTGAACGCGCGAAAGCTGCGGGCAAACCGAGCGGTATCCTGGCACCGGTCGAAGCCGATGCGCGTCGTTACATGGAGTGGGGCGCAAGCTTCGTGGCAGTAGGCAGTGATTTAGGTGTGTTCCGTGGCGCGACCCAGGCGCTGTGTGACCGCTTCAAAAAATAACCTGAGGGGAGAAACGTAATGAAAATCGGTTTTATTGGCCTTGGCATCATGGGCAAACCAATGAGTAAAAACCTGCTGAAAGCGGGTTACGATCTGGTCGTGCGTGACTTCAACCAGGAAAGTCAGGCGGAAGTGGTCGCTGCAGGTGCGACGGGCGCAGACAGCGCAAAACAGGTGGCTGAGCTGTGCGATGTGATTATCACCATGCTGCCAAACTCACCACACGTGAAAAGCGCGTTGCTGGGTGAAGGCGGCGTGATTGAAGGCGCTAAACCGGGCACCGTGGTGATCGATATGAGTTCTATCGCACCATTGGCCAGCCGTGAATTTCATGGCGAACTGGCGAAAAAAGGCGTGCATCTGCTGGATGCGCCCGTCAGTGGCGGTGAGCCAAAAGCCATCGACGGCACGCTGTCGGTGATGGTCGGCGGTGACAAAGCGCTGTTCGATAAATATTACGATCTGCTGAAAGCGATGGCAGGCTCAGTGGTGCATACCGGTGAGATTGGTGCGGGCAACGTCACCAAACTGGCGAACCAGGTGATTGTTGCGCTGAATATCGCGGCAATGTCCGAAGCGCTGATGCTGGCAACCAAAGCGGGCGTGAATCCGGAACTGGTGTATCAGGCGATTCGTGGCGGTCTGGCGGGCAGTACGGTACTGGATGCGAAAGCGCCGATGGTGCTGGATCGCAACTTCAAGCCAGGTTTCCGTATTGACCTGCATATCAAAGACCTGACCAATGCGCTGGATACCTCACACGGCGTGGGCGCGCAGCTGCCACTGACGGCGGCGGTGATGGAAATGATGCAGGCGCTGAAGGCTGACGGTCTGGGCACCGCCGACCATAGTGCGCTGGCCTGCTATTATGAAAAATTAGCGAAGACCGAAATTACCAGGTAACCGGTCAGTGCGGCGTCCTGGTGACGCCGCATGGGTTGCCTTCTTTCGGCCAGCTAAACAGAGCCTGGAACATCTATGAAAATAGTAATCGCACCGGATTCATATAAAGAGAGTTTATCCGCCCTTGAGGTTGCGACGGAGATTGAAGCGGGCTTCCGCGACATTTTCCCCGACGCGCAATACGTGAAGCTGCCGGTTGCGGATGGCGGCGAAGGTACGGTTGAGGCGATGGTGGCGGCGACGGAAGGGAAGATCGTCAGGCTGAACGTGACTGGCCCGCTGGGCGAGCAGGTGGAGGCATTTTATGGTCTTTCCGGTGATGAGAGTTGCGCGTTTATCGAAATGGCCGCAGCCAGCGGTTTAGAGCTGGTGCCGGCGGCGCAGCGCGATCCATTAATCACCACCTCGTGGGGCACTGGCGAACTGATCCGTAATGCGCTGGATAAAGGCGTGCAGCATTTTATTATCGGTATCGGCGGCAGTGCGACCAATGACGGTGGTTCGGGAATGGTACAGGCGCTGGGCGCCCGCCTGCTGGATAAGCACGGCCAGCAGATTGGTTACGGCGGCGGCAGTCTGAACGATCTGGCGAGCATCGACCTCAGTCAGATGGATACGCGTCTTGGTCAGTGTCGTGTTGAAGTGGCCTGTGATGTCACTAATCCACTGACGGGCAAAGAGGGCGCTTCGGCGATTTTCGGCCCGCAGAAAGGTGCGACGCCGGAACTGGTGGAGCAACTGGATCAGGCGCTGGCGCATTATGCGAAGATTATTCAGCGCGATCTGGATATTGATGTGCTGCATATTCCAGGTGGCGGTGCGGCGGGTGGCATGGGCGCGGCATTACACGCCTTCTGTCATGCTGAATTACGCCGCGGGATTGAGATCGTCACGGAAGCACTGGGCCTGGATCAGCTGGTGCAGGACGCGTCACTGGTGATCACCGGTGAAGGGCGCATCGACAGCCAGACTATCCACGGCAAAGTGCCGATTGGCGTGGCGAAGGTGGCGAAGCGCTATAACAAACCGGTAATTGGTATTGCCGGCAGCCTGACCGCCGATGTCGGTGTGGTGCATCAGCACGGACTGGATGCGGTATTTAGTGTGATTTACAGTATCTGTACGCTGGAAGAAGCGCTGAAAAACGCTGCGGCGAATGTGCGCATGACGGCGCGCAATGTTGCCATGAGTATTAATATTGGCGGTGGTTTGCCTCACTGACCCTGGTCTCCTCCCCCATCAAATGGGGGAGGGTTAGGGAGGAGGAACCCGTAGCTCGACGTTATTTGCTTCCCCATCCCGACGTTAACGAACCCATCGCACTGGCTCGTCCTGACGGGCAGAAATCTGCGTCGGTCACATTCGTTTCCCATATCAATTTTCATCGATTTTCGCACTGCTCAGCTTTATTGATTTTGGACAAATGTTCAGCGGATTGTCGTATGCGAAATCATCAGTAAGCGTAATATAAAGTTATTACACTACTGAGAGATAACATCATGATAGCGAAAATACTTTCTGGCCTTAACCAGCGTTTTGATCATGCCGATTTTGCAAGATTACTGGTGCGTATTTCCATTGGCATGCTGATTTTCCACGGCTGGCATAAGCTGGTTGCGGGGACGGCAGGTATCCAGGGAATGCTGGCTGCACATGGCCTCCCTGCTTTTATCACGCATGGCGTGATTGTCGGTGAAGTGGTTGCGCCGATCCTGATTATTCTCGGTATTCTGTGCCGTCCCTGCGCCATTGTGGTGCTGGGCACCATGATCGTGGCATGGCTGCTGGCTGCACTGGATAAAACCTTCGCTCTTGACCAGGTGGGTGCCTGGGCGCTGGAAAGCATCGCCTTCTATGTGTTTATGTCGCTGGTCCTGCTGTTCCTTGGCTGCGGCAAATACTCTGTCATCAGCAACCCTGACTGGCGTTAACCGGTTCAATATTCCCCCGCGCAGGCGGGGGGCATGCATTTACCGCCGCAGCAGTTCCGTCGCCATGCAGGCGATATTGTCCATTTCATCCAGCAACTCCAGCAGTTCCGGCTCGATAGCCGCGACATCACTGTTAAGCCGCAGATGCTGTTCCAGCTGCTGACACAACTGCTTCAGCCGCGGCACGCCGCTGTAACTGGCGCTGCCATGCAGCTTATGAATAATATCGAGCAGCCCCTCGCTGTGATTATCACGCAGGCTGTGTTCCACTTTCCGGCGTACGTCCGGCATAAAGTCGATCAGCATCTGCAGCAAATCACGCGCCAGATCGCTTTTATTGGCGGCCTGGCGCAGCGCCAGTGACCAGTCGAGGGACGCCGCTACGGATGCCCGTTCCGCGCTTTCTGGCTGAATGCCGGGCGAATAACGCGCCAGCAGGTGGCTGAGTTTCACCTCATCAATCGGTTTCGCCAGGTAGTCATTCATCCCGGCTTTGATCAGCCGCTCACGTTCGCCTTCGATCGCATGGGCGGTCACCGCGACAATCGGCGTATTGGCGTGCTGTGGCAGTTCACGAATCAGCTCGCTGGCGCGAATGCCGTCGATTTCCGGCATCTGAATATCCATCATAATGATGTCCAGCTTGCGCATACGCGCCTGTTGCACCGCTTTTTCACCGCTGTCGCACAACACAATATGATCCACCTGCTCTTCCAGCAGCGCGCCAATCAATTTCAGGTTGGCGGGATTATCATCAACCGCCATCACCGTCAGCGGCAGGCGGGTGCGTTCCGGCAGGTCATACAGCTTGCGGGCCTGCAGATCGAGGATCACCGGCATCAGACGTGTCATCGAGACTGGTTTTATGATGCAGCTGTCCACGCCGCGCATTTTCAGCTCTTCCGCGTGCACCTGCATCTGGCACGGCAACGCCATAATGACGCAGTCCGCTTTCTCCAGAGCGCTGGTCAGCATCTCTTCTGCAATCTGCTGGTCGTGGCGCTGCAGCACCGGAATACCGAGCAGCAGCACATCATAGTGTGCTTCCGTCAGATTACCGATGGCGGTGCTGTAGCTGACATTCATCGGCGTGGCGCTGAGCATATCCAGCGTCGCCTGTGCCGCCGCCGGGTTCGCTTCGACATAGGCCAGCCGTTTGCCCTGCAGGCAGTCCAGCGCGCGTGGATCGCTGGCGGCGTTTGGATTCAGTTCGAGGTCAATATGGAACCAGAAGGTGGAACCATGGTTAAGGCGGCTGTGGAATGAGATATCGCCGCCCATCTCATTCACCAGTTTTTGCGTGATCACCAGACCAAGACCGGTGCCGCCATGGCGGCGGGAAATGCTGGCATCCGCCTGGCGGAATGCCTGGAACAGCTGCGACTGCTGCTTCTCGGAAATGCCGATACCGGTATCGTGCACCTGCACTTCCAGTTCAATCTTGTTATTGCCCTGCGAGCGCTTCTCGATGCGGATATCGATATTGCCGCGTTCAGTGAATTTAATCGCATTACCCAGCAGGTTGGTGACAATTTGCTGCAGACGCAGCGGATCGCCAATCACATTATCGGCGACGTCACTCTGGATATTCATCGTCAGTTCCAGCCCTTTTTCATGGGCGGACTGCGCCAGCAGCACCACGGTTTCATCCAGCGTAGCGCGCAGCGGGAAAGGAATGGTTTCCAGCACCAGTTTGCCGGCTTCCAGCTTCGAAAAGTCGAGAACGTCGTTGATAATGCTGAGCAGGTTGTTAGCCGAACGCTCAATGGTATGCAGATAATCGCGCTGGGTGACGTTGACCGGGGTTTTCAGCGTCTGACGGGTAAAGCCAATCACGCCGTTCAGCGGCGTACGCAGTTCGTGCGACATATTTGCCAGGAACTCGGATTTGATGCGCGCCGCTTCCTGCGCGCGTTTTTTGGCGAGATCCAGCTCGACGTTCTGAATCTCCATCTGTTCCAGTGTCTCGCGCAGATCGGACGTCGCCTGGTCGATATTCTGCTGCATCTCTTCGTGATAGGCGGTGAGCGACATCGCCATCGAGTTAATGCCGTTTTTCAGCATATCCAGCTCGCCGAGCATATAACCCTCGACGCGGCTGTCGAGCTGACCCCGGCGGATACGGTCTACCGTGCTGACCATATTACGAATCGGCCCGGTGACATCGCGCATCAGGCGATACGCGAACAGCATGGCGATACACAGGCAGAACAGCAGCAACAGGGTGGAGATAAACACCTCTTTATACTGCTGCAGCCGCACGGATTGCAGATCCAGCTCAATCGCCACATAGCCGAGCGGATTACCGGTAGGTTTGACCTCGCTGCCGGGAGACTCGTCGGGATAATAGCTTTCGGAAACAATCGGTGTGCGCAGGATCATGGTATTACCATGGCGCTCAATGGCGATGGACGTCGGCTGTGCTTCGCCATCCGGCACCCGCAGCTGATCCTGGTTAAGCTGATAATTAGAGGTAACAAACAGCTTATTCTGGTCATCGAAAACGGAAATTGCGCGCACAATCTCTGAATGACGCCGGTGCAGCAGACTGACCAGCTGACGTACCGACTCGCGATTATGGTAAGCCATGCCATATTCACTGGAGACCGCCAGCGGTTCAATGATATTGGCGCCCGCATCGATCAGCTGGCGCTGCAGTTCGTTATAGCGATGAACGACAAAAAAGGTACTGAGCAACAGGCCGATCATCAGCGTCGGTGCCAGTATTAAAATCATCATTCGCGCCCGCAGGCTGTATTTGGTCATGGATTTCCAGTATGCGACAATAACGATTATTCCCGGACGCTGACGGCACGGCAGGCGCAGCGCGGATTCGGGCGATACCTGTTTACGAGACTTAATTTAATAATGGCGCAATTCTACTCTGCAAAACGGCGCGTGACGACCCGCCAGACGATAACGTTAACGATTGATGACCTCGATCCCTTTGGTCAGGGAGTGGCGCGTCATCACGGCAAGGCGCTGTTTGTCAGTGGTGCATTGCCGGGCGAACAGGTCGAAGTGGAGATCAGCGAAGAGAAACGCCAGTTTGCCCTTGGCCGCGCGAAACGCATTATCACCGCCAGCGATCAGCGGGTGAAACCTGAGTGCCCGCATGTTAATCAGTGCGGCGGCTGTCAGCAACAGCATGTGGCACTGCCGCTGCAGCAGCGCAGCAAAGCAAGTGCGCTGGCGCGGATGCTCAGTCAGCAGAGCGGGCTGGCGGTCAACGTGGATGACGTGATCAGCGGCAGCGCGTACGGTTATCGCCGTCGCGCCCGGCTTGGCCTGCAGTATCAGGCGAAAAGTCAGCAACTGCAGATGGGCTTTCGTCAGCAGGCGTCGAATGACCTGGTGAATATCCGCCAGTGCCCCATTTTGAAGCCCGAACTTAATGCGTTACTGCAACCACTGCACGCCTGTCTGAGCGATTTGCAGGCGGTGCGGCGTCTGGGGCATGTGGAGCTGGTGCTGGCGGATAATGGTCCGCTGCTGGTTTTGCGCCATCTCGATGCACTTAGCGCGGCTGATCGCAACAAACTGGAACAGTTTTCGCATAAGCATCAGGTCACCCTGTTTCTGGCACCCGACAGCGACACGCTGCAACAGCTGGGCGGCGAGATGCCGTTTTATCGTTCCGACAATCTGACGCTAACCTTTAGCCCGCGTGATTTTATTCAGGTGAATGACCAGGTGAATCAGCAAATGGTGGCGCGGGCGCTGGAGTGGCTGGATCTGCAGACCGATGACCGGGTGCTGGATCTGTTCTGCGGTATGGGTAACTTCACTCTGCCACTGGCAAAACGGGTACAAAATGTTGTTGGTGTGGAAGGTGTTGCAGCATTAGTCGCTAAGGGTGCGTATAATGCGCAATTGAATAATCTGAAAAATGTGACGTTTTTTCACCATAATCTGGAAGAGGACGTCACGCGCCAGCCGTGGGCTGCGCAGGGATTTACCAAAGTGTTGCTGGACCCGGCACGGGCGGGCGCAGCAGGCGTAATGCAGCATATTGTCAAACTTGCGCCGCAACGCGTTGTCTACGTGTCATGCAATCCAACAACACTTGCTCGTGATAGTCAGGCGTTACTGACATCCGGCTACCAACTGGAAAGGGTCGCGATGCTGGATATGTTCCCACATACCAGTCATCTCGAATCCATGGTGCTGTTCAGCAAAAAGCAGGTTTCCTGAGGGGAACTTTGCCAGGAGAGGATATGGTTGCGGTAAGAAGTGCACATTTGAATACGGCTGGCGAGTTTGCGCTCGACCAATGGATCGCCAGTTTGGGGATCTCAAACCAGCAGGCATGTGAACGTCTGGCCGACACCTGGCGATATTGTGAAGCCGCCACCCAGGGACATCCTGATCAGGCGCTGCTGTTATGGCGCGGCATCGAAATGGTGGAAATCCTGATGATGCTGAGCATGGACAACGACAGCCTGCGCAGCGCCTTGCTGTTCCCGCTGGCGAATGCGGGTCTGGTGTCAGAAGAGACGCTGGAAGAGCACTTCGGCAAAGCGATTGTCTCGCTGGTGCATGGCGTGCGTGATATGGACGCCATTCGTCAGCTGAAAGCCATCCATAATGACTCCATGGCCTCCGAGCAGGTGGATAATGTCCGCCGTATGCTGCTGGCGATGGTGGAAGATTTCCGCTGCGTGGTGATCAAGCTGGCGGAACGCATCGCTCACCTGCGCGAAGTCAAAGACGCACCAGAAGATGAACGCGTACTGGCGGCGAAAGAGTGCACCAATATCTATGCGCCGCTGGCTAACCGTCTCGGAATTGGTCAGCTGAAATGGGAGCTGGAGGATTTCTGCTTCCGTTACCTGCATCCGGACGAATATAAGCAGATTGCTAAACTGCTGCACGAGCGGCGCATCGACCGCGAACAGTATATTGAGAATTTCGTCAGCAGCCTGCGTGAAGCGATGGCGCAGGAAGGCGTGAAGGCCGAAGTGTATGGCCGTCCGAAACATATCTACAGCATCTGGCGTAAGATGCAGAAGAAATCGCTAGCGTTTGATGAGCTGTTCGATGTGCGTGCGGTGCGTATCGTCGCGGAGCGCCTGCAGGATTGCTATGGCGCGCTGGGTACGGTGCATACGCTGTACCGCCATCTGCCGAGCGAATTCGATGACTACGTAGCGAACCCGAAACCAAACGGTTATCAGTCGATTCATACCGTGGTACTGGGACCGCAGGGCAAAACGGTTGAAATCCAGATCCGTACCCGTCAGATGCATGAAGATGCCGAGCTGGGGGTGGCTGCGCACTGGAAATACAAAGAGGGCGCGCCAGCGGCTGCGCAGAGTAAAGGGGCGTCGGGCCACGAAGAACGCATTGCCTGGCTGCGTAAGCTGATTGCCTGGCAGGAAGAGATGGCTGACTCCGGCGAAATGCTGGATGAAGTGCGCAGCCAGGTGTTCGATGACCGGGTGTATGTGTTTACCCCGAAAGGCGATGTGGTGGATCTGCCCGCCGGCTCCACGCCGCTCGACTTTGCCTACAACATTCACAGTGATATCGGCCACCGCTGCATCGGCGCTAAAATTGGCGGCCGTATTGTGCCGTTTACCTATCAGCTGCAGATGGGCGATCAGATCGAGATCATCACCCAGAAACAGCCGAACCCGAGCCGTGACTGGCTGAACCCAAACCTGGGCTATATCACCACCAGCCGCGGACGATCCAAGATCCACGCCTGGTTCCGTAAACAGGATCGAGACAAAAATATTCTCGCCGGTCGTCAGATCCTCGATAACGAACTGAATCATCTGGATATCAGCCTGAGAGAGGCGGAGAAACTGCTGCTGCCGCGCTACAACGTCAACAGTCTCGACGAGCTGCTTGCGGCGATTGGCGGCGGCGATATTCGCCTCAACCAGATGAGCAACTTCCTGCAGTCGAAGCTGAATAAACCGAGCGCGGAAGAGGAAGATCGCGAAGCGCTGCGTCAGCTGACGCAGAAATCCCATACGCCACCTGCTGCACGCAGCAGCAGTAAAGGGAGTGGCAGAGTGGTGGTGGAAGGTGTCGGTAACCTGATGCACCACATTGCCCGCTGCTGCCAGCCGATTCCGGGAGATGATATTGTCGGCTTTATCACCCAGGGGCGTGGTATTTCCGTGCACCGCGCGGATTGCGATCAGCTGGCGGAACTGGTGACCCATGCGCCGGAACGTATCGTCGACGCGGTGTGGGGCGAAAGCTACTCCAGCGGCTACTCGCTGGTGGTACGTGTGACCGCCAACGATCGCAGCGGGTTGTTGCGTGATATCACCACCATTCTGGCGAACGAAAAGGTCAACGTGCTGGGGGTTTCCAGCCGCAGCGACACCAAAAAGCAGCTGGCGACCATCGATATGGATATTGAAATTTATAACCAGCAGGTGCTGAGCCGGGTGCTCGCCAGACTGAATCAGGTGCCGGATATTATTGACGCTAAGCGCCTGCATTGATCATCATTTCCAGACGCTATTCTCCTTCCCCCCGCTTGCGGGGGAAGGAGCCAGGGCGGTGATCCCATCTCGTATTTCGTCTATTTCAGGAAACATTATGACTCCTCTCGATCGCCTGCTGGGCATCATGAAAACCCTGCGCGATCCGCAACACGGCTGTCCGTGGGATCGTAAACAAACCTACGCCACCATTGCGCCTTACACGCTGGAAGAAACCTATGAAGTGCTGGACGCCATCCAGCGTGAAGATTACGCCGATCTGCGCGATGAGCTGGGTGATCTGCTGTTCCAGATCGTGTTTTATGCGCAAATCGCCAGTGAAGAAGGACGCTTCAGCTTCGACGATGTCTGCCATGCCATCAGCGATAAAATGGAGCGCCGTCATCCGCATATCTTTGCCGATGCGGCGGCGGACAGTGTTAACTGGGAGCAGATAAAATCCGCTGAACGCGCGGAAAAAACGCGCCATTCGGCACTGGACGATATCCCGGAAGCCCTGCCTGCGCTGATGCGCGCCTGGAAAATTCAGAAGCGCTGTGCTGCTGTCGGTTTTGACTGGGATTCACTCGGGCCGGTGCTGGATAAAGTGTATGAAGAGATCGATGAAGTGATGCACGAAGCGCAGCAGGCGGTGATCGACCCGGCCAAACTGGAAGAGGAGATTGGCGATCTGCTGTTTGCCACCGTCAACCTGTCACGCCATCTCGGCAGCAAAGCCGAAACCGCACTGCAAAACGCCAACCGCAAATTTGAACGCCGTTTCCGTCAGGTTGAGCAGATTGTCACGGAACAGGGGATGACGCTGCAGGAGGCGACGCTGGAGCAGATGGAAGCTGCATGGCAGCAGGTGAAAGCGGGGGAAGCTTAACATTCCCGCCTTTGCGGGCAGGATCGAGCTTCACGTTCCCTCCCCCATTTTATGGGGGAGGGTTAGGGTGGGGGAGCAAATAGCACGGAGTCAGCTGTTCCTCCATCCCAGCCTTCCCCCGCAGGTGGGGGGAAGGTGCCGTTAGTGAATTTTCGTGGCTGCGGTGATGCTAGCCACTATCGGAATTGACTCGATTCAGCAAAAATAAAATAACCCCTGATCTTATGACCAAAATCAATCCACATCACGCGCTTATCCGCTACTTTAGCGCCATAAACACGTTGGCGCGCACACAACCAGAAAGGATCAATTGTGAGGGCAGGGGGTTTCGGGTATACTGTTTTCCCGTCCTGGTTATTCCATCGTCTTTAAACCTAAAACTCTCAGGTTCAGCATGACAACGAACTATATTTTTGTGACCGGCGGGGTCGTATCCTCTCTGGGCAAAGGCATTGCCGCAGCCTCCCTGGCCGCTATCCTCGAAGCGCGTGGTCTTAACGTGACCATTATGAAGCTGGACCCGTATATCAACGTGGATCCGGGCACCATGAGCCCGACCCAGCACGGTGAAGTGTTTGTCACCGATGACGGCGCTGAAACCGATCTCGACTTAGGTCACTACGAGCGTTTTATCCGCACCAAAATGTCACGCCGCAACAACTTTACCACTGGCCGGATCTACTCCGAAGTGCTGCGTAAAGAGCGCCGTGGTGACTATCTGGGTGCGACCATTCAGGTCATTCCGCACATCACTAATGCGATCAAAGAGCGCATTATTGAAGGCGGCGAAGGCCATGACGTGGTGCTGGTGGAAATCGGCGGTACGGTCGGTGATATCGAATCCCTGCCATTCCTCGAAGCGATTCGCCAGATGGCGGTAGAAGTTGGTCGCGAGCACACGCTGTATATGCACCTGACACTGGTGCCATACATGGCGGCAGCGGGCGAAGTGAAAACCAAGCCAACCCAGCACTCCGTAAAAGAACTGCTGTCTATCGGTATTCAGCCAGACGTGCTGATCTGCCGTTCCGATCGCGCCGTTCCGGCCAACGAACGCGCCAAAATCGCGCTGTTCTGTAACGTGCCAGAGAAAGCGGTTATCTCGCTGAAAGACGTTGATTCTATCTATAAAATTCCAGGCCTGTTGAAATCTCAGGGCCTTGATGATTATATTTGTAAACGATTCAGCCTGAACGCGCCGGAAGCGAACCTGTCCGAATGGGAACAGGTGATTTACGAAGAAGCTAATCCGGGCGGTGAAGTCACTATTGGTATGGTCGGCAAGTATGTTGAACTGCCGGACGCCTATAAATCAGTGATTGAAGCGCTGAAACATGGTGGCCTGAAAAACCGTGTAACGGTGAACATCAAGTTGATCGACTCGCAGGATGTTGAAACCCGTGGTGTCGAATTACTGAAAGGTTTAGACGCTATCCTGATCCCAGGCGGATTTGGTTACCGTGGTGTGGAAGGCAAGATCATGACCGCGCAATACGCGCGTGAAAATAACGTGCCTTACCTCGGTATCTGCTTAGGTATGCAGGTAGCACTGATGGAGTTCGCCCGTCATGTCGCTGGCATGGAAGGCGCTAACTCCACTGAGTTTGTACCGGACTGTAAATACCCGGTGGTAGCATTGATCACCGAGTGGCGTGATGAAGACGGTAATGTTGAACAGCGTACCGAGCAGAGTGACCTTGGCGGCACCATGCGCCTGGGTAGCCAGCAGTGCCAGCTGACCGATAACAGCCTGGTGCGCCAGCTGTACGGCGCGGATACCATTGTTGAGCGTCATCGTCATCGCTATGAAGTGAACAACATGCTGTTGAAGCAAATCGAAGCGGCTGGGTTACGTGTGGCAGGTCGCTCAGGGGATGACCAGCTGGTTGAGATCGTTGAGATCCAGAACCATCCATGGTTTGTTGCGTGTCAGTTCCATCCGGAATTCACCTCAACACCTCGTGACGGGCACCCGCTGTTTGCTGGCTTTGTCAAAGCAGCAAGCGAGTACCAGAAGCGTTTGGCGAAATAAGTAGATTTATAAATAACGCGCGATTCACTCTTCGCGAAAGCGTTAGCGCTGCAGCAAGGCGGCAACCGAATGAATCTCCGGGAGCTTACACGAGTAAGTGACCGGGGTGAAAAAGGGAAGCCAACGCAGCTGCGGCGCTAAAGATAAAGTGAAAACGCGTTGTTTGTCTGAGTTTTAGCTAACTTGTACTGAGGAAAATCTAATGTCCAAAATCGTTAAAGTCATCGGTCGCGAAATCATCGACTCTCGTGGTAACCCGACCGTTGAAGCTGAAGTTCATCTGGAAGGCGGTTTTGTAGGTCTGGCTGCTGCGCCATCAGGTGCTTCCACCGGTTCTCGCGAAGCGCTGGAACTGCGTGACGGTGACAAATCTCGTTTCCTGGGCAAAGGCGTAACCAAAGCCGTTGCAGCGGTAAATGGCCCAATCGCTGAAGCCGTAAAAGGCAAAGATGCGAAAGACCAGGCGAACATCGATAAAATCATGATCGAGCTGGATGGCACCGAAAACAAATCTAACTTCGGCGCGAACGCTATCCTGGCTGTTTCTCTGGCAGCAGCGAAAGCCGCAGCTGCGTCTAAAGGTCAGCCACTGTACGAACACATCGCTGAACTGAACGGCACCCCAGGCAAATTCTCTATGCCACTGCCAATGATGAACATCATCAACGGTGGTGAGCACGCCGACAACAACGTCGACATTCAGGAATTCATGATTCAGCCTGTTGGCGCGAAAACCATCAAAGAAGCGATCCGTATCGGTTCTGAAGTTTTCCACAACCTGGCAAAAGTGCTGAAAGCCAAAGGCATGAGCACTGCAGTAGGTGATGAAGGCGGCTACGCGCCAAACCTGGGTTCTAACGCCGAAGCACTGGCTGTTATCGCTGAAGCGGTAAAAGCAGCGGGCTACGAGCTGGGCAAAGATGTTACCCTGGCAATGGACTGTGCAGCGTCTGAATTCTACAAAGACGGCAAATACGTGCTGGCAGGCGAAGGCAACAAAGCATTCACCTCTGAAGAGTTCACTCACTTCCTGGAAGACCTGACCAAACAGTACCCAATCGTCTCTATCGAAGATGGTCTGGACGAGTCTGACTGGGCGGGCTTCGCTTACCAGACCAAAGTGCTGGGCGACAAAATTCAGCTGGTAGGCGACGACCTGTTCGTTACCAACACCAAGATCCTGAAAGAAGGTATCGAGAAAGGCATCGCTAACTCCATCCTGATCAAATTCAACCAGATCGGTTCTCTGACCGAAACCCTGGCTGCGATCAAAATGGCGAAAGATGCTGGTTACACCGCGGTTATCTCTCACCGTTCCGGCGAAACCGAAGATGCCACCATCGCTGACCTGGCGGTAGGTACTGCAGCGGGCCAGATCAAAACCGGTTCTATGAGCCGTTCTGACCGTGTTGCTAAGTACAACCAGCTGATCCGTATCGAAGAAGCGCTGGGCAACCGTGCGCCATTCAACGGCCTGAAAGAAGTTAAAGGTCAGTAATGCCTGCCAGCGTTTATCCGTGCGATAAACGCTGAGGAAAGTCTGAAAAGCCTGATGCTCTGCATCAGGCTTTTTTTTTGTTTAACGTTTTCTTATCAGTCAGTTATCTCAATGAGATGCTTGTATCGGGAACTGTCTGATTTCTGACGCATTTTCCCCGGTGCACATATAAAAATATGTAA
Organism: Erwinia sp. V71; assembly: GCF_965644245.1. Taxonomy (NCBI): domain Bacteria; kingdom Pseudomonadati; phylum Pseudomonadota; class Gammaproteobacteria; order Enterobacterales; family Erwiniaceae; genus Erwinia; species Erwinia sp. V71. The sequence goes on along the minus strand of NZ_CBFFRK010000042.1, from coordinate 993 downwards.
GCATTACGTAATGAATTGTCATCATACGGAAGGTTTACAGATGAAATATCGCGCAGATATTGATGGACTGCGGGCATTAGCTGTCCTGCCAGTGATTGCTTACCATATGGGAATGACGGGCATTCCCGGTGGTTTTACCGGTGTGGATATCTTCTTTGTTATCTCCGGCTACCTGATTTGCGGCATTATCTGGCAGAGCGCGATGAAAGGGGAGTTCTCATACCTCGACTTCTATAAACGGCGCTGTCTACGTATCCTGCCGCCGCTGGTGGTGGTACTGGCTGCCACCCTGTTATTTGGTTATCGTCACCTGCTACCGGTGCAGTTTGCTGACCTCAGCCATAGCGCCATTGCCACCACCCTGTTCTCTTCGAATCTCTTTTTCTGGCAACAAATTGACTACTTTGCCGGCCCTGCAGAGCTGAAGCCGCTGCTGCATACCTGGTCGCTGGCGGTGGAAGAGCAGTTCTATATTGTGTTCCCGGTGGTGTTGTTGCTGGCAGTTCGCGGGTTCCGGCAGCGTATTACTCAGATGATGTTGCTGATTATTGTCGGTTCGTTCCTGCTTAGCGTTGTCGGCGTACTGAAAAAGCCTGACTTTACCTTCTATATGTTACCTACCCGAGCCTGGGAACTGGCAGTGGGTGGCTTACTGGCGGTTTCCTCGCTGGAAACGCGTGCGGCGACATTACGCCTGAACCTGCGTCATCTGCTCAGTCTTGCCGGGCTGGCGCTGATTCTGTTCGGCTTCCTCTGGCTGGATACCCGCAAGCCGTTTCCTGGCTGGAATGCGCTCTGGCCGTGTCTCGGCAGTTTCCTGATTATTCTTGCCGGGCGTGAAGCGCTGGTGAATCGCCTGCTGGCATGGCGTCCGGTGGTGTATATCGGCATGATCTCGTACTGCCTCTACCTCTGGTGCAAAATGGCATGTGAATCGATCACGGTTTGGCATCAAGGTCGATCATGATTTGGCATCCATCTCCGATCACGATT
>NZ_CBFFRK010000041.1:0-33950 GCF_965644245.1 Erwinia sp. V71 | reverse complement strand
GCAGGATAGCTTATCGGTAGCTAACCGTCCCTCCATCCACATGACCAAGCGTTGCACTTATTATCTGAATTCGCGAATTGGTAACTTTTACCATTTTGATACCCGCAGTACCTTTTCCTGCCAGCAGCGCTATCACACCATTATGCCGTTTGGCGAGGATGCCGGTTATATCCGCGTCGCGGAGGGCGAATACCGCGCAATTTATAAAAAACGCGGTATTGTCGATGCCGCGACGGTGAAATGTCTGCCCGATGGCGGCTTTAGCTGGTTCGGGATTAAATATGCTTCTGAAATTAATCGCCAGAATATTCGCCCGCCGGAGAAGAAAGCTACACCTGATAATACGGACCACGTCCCGTCGACGCGCGAATAATCAGCCCGGCAGGGAAGATATTGTCGGGAGATAAATAGCCACCATCCAGCATTGAAATCAGGCGGTCGATGACCGCGCCAATCATTTCACTGACCGGCTCTTTCACGCTGGTCAGTGCTGGCTGAAGATAAGCCGCATTAGGAATATTATCGAAACCGGCTACCGACACATCCTGCGGTACGCGCAGCCCGGCATCGCTGAGTGCTTTCATCGCGCCAATCGCCATATCATCATTACTCGCCAGCAGGGCGCTGAATGTGGCCTGCTCAGCCAGCAGTTTCTCCACCGCCGCCGCGCCGCTTTCCGCACTCCACTTTCCGGCCGCGATCATCTGTTCCTGCAAGGCAACCCCGGCCTCTGCCAGTGCCTGTTTATAGCCGGAGAGGCGTTCAGTGGCGGTGGGGGAATCAAGTGAGCCAGTGATAAAGGCAATATCGCGGTGCCCCTGTTGCAGCAGATAGCGCGTAGCCTGGTAACTGGAGGCTTTATGGTCGCAGCAGACGCAGTGGCTGAGATGTTTCCGCAACTGACGATTGACCACCATAATCGGCTGCCTGTGCTGTTCGATAATCAGATCCATGGCATCAACGGAAAGAAAACGCGGATAGATAATGATCGCGTCACAGCGCAGATCGAGCAGAAACTCAATCGCCTGACGTTCTTCGTCGGCGCTGTGCTTGCCATCCACCAGAATCAGCTGACGGCCATTGTCTTCCAGCTTTTTGGCTGCCTGTGACAATAATTCATTGAAGTAGCTGCCGTTATACAGGGTATTGGTGACCACCAGACCGATGCATTGCGAGGTACTGCTGGCAAGATTGCGCGCCAGCAGGTTAGGGCGGTAGCCCGCTTCTTCAATCGCCTTAAACACCTGTTCCCGGGTGGCTTCGCTGACGTAGCCTTTTCCGGACAATACGCGCGAAACGGTGGCTTTGGACACGCCGGCCTTTTTCGCCACTTCCTGCATCGTCGACATGACGGGTTCCTGAATTGTGCAAAATTATCATCATTCTACACATTTCTGTGCCGGGACGCGGCGGGAATACGCGCCGTAAAGTGCCTGCGATGACGGGGCGGCTTCAGCCACCCCGCAGTGACGGATTACAGACCGCGTTGGTCCAGCAGCAGTGCCAGCTCGACCAGCCGGTTAGAGAAACCCCACTCGTTATCGTACCAGGCGAGGATTTTCACCAGATTGCCGCCAATCACCAGCGTCGACAGGCCATCGATAATCGACGAACGCGGATCGCCGCGATAGTCGCTGGAAACCAGCGGTTCATCGCTGTAGCCAAGAATGCCCTGCAGCGGGCCAGACTCCGCGGCTTTGCGGAACGCTGCGTTCACCTCTTCCACGGTGACATCGCGTTTCAGCGTGACGGTCAGGTCGACAATCGATACCACCGGCACCGGCACACGCAGCGAATAACCGGTCATACGGCCATCCAGCTCCGGGATCACCCGGCCAATTGCTTTCGCCGCACCGCTGGAATAAGGGACAATCGACTGAGCGGCGGCGCGTGCACCACGCAGATCTTTCTCCGGCTGGTCATGCAGCGCCTGGCTGTTGGTGTAAGCGTGGGTGGTGTTCATCAGGCCATGCTCGATCCCAAAGTTCGGATGCAGCACCTGTGCGGCGGGCGCAAGGCCGTTCGTGGTGCAACTGCCGTTGCTGATAACAATATGTTTTTGCGGGTCATATTGCTGGTGGTTAACGCCGAGCACCACCGTCAGGTCATCGCCTTTTGCCGGGGCGGAGATAATCACCCGCTTCGCGCCACCGTGGGTGATATGGACTTCCGCTTTGGCACGTTCAGTGAAAAAGCCGGTCGCTTCAATCACGATATCCACGCCCGCGTCGCGCCACGGGATATTGGCCGGGTCGCGTTCGGAGAACACGCGAAGGGTTTTGCCATCCACCTGCAGCTGGCCCTCTCCGGCGCTTACCGGCACCGGCAGGGTGCCCAGCAGTGAGTCATGCTTCAGCAGATGGGCGAGGGTGTTGCTGTCTGTCAGATCGTTGATGGAGACAATTTCAATATCTGTGCGACCAAGCGCCGCACGCAGCACGTTACGACCGATGCGGCCAAAGCCATTAATACCGACCTTTACCATGATGTCCTCCAGTGATGTAGTGTCTGTCATCACTGGAGGCCTGGCCATTAATGGCTTAAATGACAAATAACGATCAATTTACGCCATTTTGCGACAATGGAAGCGCTGACGGTATTCGCCTGGTGTCAGATGCAGCTGTTTTTCAAAGATACGGCGCAGATTGAGGCTGCTGCCAAAACCCGTGGCGACCGCCACCTGCTCCAGCGTTTCCGTGGTCTGTTCCAGCCGGTGACGGGCTGCGGCCAGACGCGCCTCCGCCACATAACGGGCGGGCGTCGCGCCGGTTTCACGGCTAAAGACGCGGGTGAAATTACGCGGGCTCATGGCGATATGCTCCGCCAGTTTTTCCACTGACAGATCGGCAGCGAGATTGCTGAGAATCCATGTCTGCAGCGTGCTGACCGGGCCACTGCTCCTTGCCTGATTCAGATGGTAACGACTGAACTGTAGCTGACCGCCGGGGCGACGCAGATACATCACCAGGTCCTGCGCCACATCGCGCGCCAGCGTGAAGCCGTAATCCTCTTCAATCAGCGCCAGGGTTAAGTCAAAACCGGAACTGACACCGCCGGACGTCCATACCGGGCCATCCTGGATATACAGCGGGCCCCCTTCGACTTTCACGCGCGGGAAGTGTGCCTGTAGTGTTTCCAGCAACCGCCAGTGGGTGGTGGCGCGGCGACCATCAAGCAGACCGCTTTGCGCCAGCAGCAGGGCGCCGCCGCAGATGGAAACCACCCGGCGCGCATAAGGCGCGGCAAGACGCAGCCAGTCGGTGACGGCACAGGCTTCATCCTCACTCTGCCCGCGGCCGGTGATCATAATGGTGTCACGCGTTTCATCAGGGGCGAGCTGCGCCAGACGGTGGTCCGCCAGCAGGTTCAACCCGGACTGGCCGTGGATCACCTGATGTGGCTGGGTGGTGGCGACGGTGACACTGTAACGCGGCTGCGTTAAGCCTTCAGTGTGCAGACGGTTTGCCTGCATCAGAATGTCGGCGATACCCGTCGACTCAAACAGCATGCCCCCATCAGGGACGATAATCAGGATATTCTTCATGTCAGAAAAAGTACCTTATTGACAAAATAAGTCAATAAAGCGGCGCTGTCGCGACTGAAGGAGATCATCATCACAAAATGAAAATTATCTGCAAATGGAGCTTGAACTGTTACCAGTAACTAAACACTCTTGTGTGGAACCGGTTACCTATGAAGTAAAAACCTGATAACGATAAAGAGTGGTTGCTGATGTCGCAGAATTTTAATGCTGTATCCCAGTCTATCGTCGACGCCATTGGCGGCGCGGAGAATATTGCTGCTGTTACCCACTGCATGACGCGCCTGCGCTTTGTGCTGAATGATGAAACGATCGTCGACAGTGCCAGGCTGAAGGCGATTAAAGGGGTGATGGGGGTGGTGAAGAACGAGAAGCAGTGCCAGGTGATTATTGGCAACAATGTTTCCCGTGCGTATGCCGAAGTGCTGAAGCTGTTGCTTGCGGGCGTGTCTGCCGCGGTGGCCCCGCCGCAGCGCAATAAACTGACCTTAAAGCGTATTGGCGCCGGCATTCTGGATGCGCTGATTGGCACCATGTCGCCGCTGATCCCGGCGATTATCGGCGGCTCAATGGTGAAACTGCTCGCCATGATCCTCGATATGACTGGCGTCTTTGATAAAGGCTCATCGACGCTGGTTATCCTCAATGTGATTGGCGATGGCGCGTTTTTCTTCCTGCCGATCATGGTGGCAGCCTCGGCGGCGGTGAAATTTAAAACCAATATGTCGCTGGCGATTGCCATCGCCGGGGTGCTGGTGCATCCCAACTTTGTTGACCTGATGGCGAAAGCCGCGCAGGGGCAACAGGTCGAGTTTATCGGTCTGTCGGTGACGGCGGTGAAGTACACCTATACCGTGATCCCGGCGCTGTGTATGACATGGATCCTCTCTTACATTGAGAAATGGGTGGATCGCATTACCCCGGCTGTGACGAAAAACTTCCTGAAACCGATGCTGATTGTGCTGATTGCCGCGCCAATTGCCATCATGCTGATTGGTCCGCTCGGTATCTGGATCGGCAGCGCGATTTCGGCGCTGGTGTATACCATCCACAGTTATCTCGGCTGGCTCTCAGTGGCGATTATGGGGGCACTGTGGCCGCTGCTGGTAATGACCGGTATGCACCGCGTGTTTACCCCGACCATTATTCAGACAATCGCCGAAACCGGCAAAGAGGGCATGGTGATGCCATCGGAGATTGGTGCCAATCTGTCGCTGGGCGGTTCCTCGCTGGCGGTGGCGTGGCGCACCAAAAACCCGGAACTGCGCCAGACGGCGCTGGCGGCTGCGGCGTCTGCGATTGTCGCCGGGATTTCTGAACCGGCGCTGTATGGCGTGGCGGTACGGCTGAAACGTCCGCTGATCGCCAGTCTGATCAGCGGCTTTATCTGCGGCGCGGTGGCCGGGATTGCCGGGCTGGCCAGCCACTCGATGGCGTCACCAGGTCTGTTTACCAGAGTGCAGTTCTTCGACCCGACCAACCCGATGAGCATTGTCTGGGTGTTTGCGGTGATGGTGCTGGCAGTGGTGCTGTCGTTTGTGATGACCTTACTGCTGGGATTTGACGATATTCCGGTGGAAGACGAAAAAGACGAAAAAACCGCCAGCGCTGATGCGGCGGTGACCGCGCCCGCTCTGAGTGCGGTCAAAGCGAACTAAATAAAGGAGAAACTGATGTCAGCAACGGCATTTCCCGCAGGATTTTTATGGGGCGGTGCGATTGCCGCCAACCAGGCGGAAGGCGCATGGCGCGAAGGCGGCAAAGGGATCACCACGGTTGATATGATCCCGCATGGCGCGGAGCGTCTGGCGGTTAAGCTGGGTCAGCAGAAGCGTTTTAGCCATCGCGACGATGAGTTTTACCCGAGTCATCAGGCGATCGATTTCTACCATCGCTACAAAGAAGATATCGCGCTGATGGCGGAGATGGGTTTCAGCGTGTTCCGCACCTCGATTGCCTGGAGCCGCCTCTATCCCAATGGCGACGAGCTGACACCCAACGCGGAAGGCATCGCGTTTTACCGTGATCTGTTCGCGGAATGTAAGAAATACAATATCGAACCTCTGGTGACGCTGTGCCACTTCGATGTGCCGATGCATCTGGTGACGGAGTATGGCTCGTGGCGCAACCGCAAGATGGTGGAGTTCTTTGCCCGTTATGCGCGCACCTGTTTTGAAGCCTTTGATGGCCTGGTGAAATACTGGCTGACCTTTAACGAGATCAATATCCTGCTGCACAGCCCGTTCTCGGGCGCAGGGCTGGTGTTCGAAGAGGGCGAAAATCAGGATCAGGTGAAATATCAGGCGGCGCATCATGAGCTGGTTGCCAGCGCGCTGGCGACCAAAATTGCCCACGAAGTCAACCCGCACAATCAGGTTGGCTGTATGCTGGCGGGCGGCAATTTCTATCCGTCGTCATGCAAGCCGGAAGATGTCTGGGCCGCGCTGGAAAAAGATCGCGAGAACCTGTTCTTTATCGATGTGCAGGCGCGCGGCAGCTATCCGGCTTACAGCGCACGCCTGTTCCGTGAGAAAGGGGTTGAGATCGCGATGGAAGCCGGTGATGCAGAGATGCTGAAAAACACCGTCGATTTCGTCTCGTTCAGTTACTACGCCTCGCGTTGCGCGTCAGCTGAGATGAACGAGCTGAACAGCAGCGCCGCCAATATCGTTAAGTCACTGAAGAACCCGCATATCCAGGCCAGTGAGTGGGGCTGGGGGATCGACCCGCTGGGGTTACGCATCACCATGAATATGATGTATGACCGTTATCAGAAACCGCTGTTCCTGGTGGAAAATGGCCTTGGCGCGAAGGATGACATCAACGCGCAGGGGGAAATCAATGATGACTACCGCATCAGTTATCTGCGTGAGCATATCAAAGCGATGGCGGATGCGATTGCCGATGGCATTCCGGTGATGGGTTACACCTCGTGGGGCTGTATTGACCTGGTGGCGGCGTCAACCGGTGAGATGAGCAAGCGCTACGGTTTTGTCTATGTTGACCGCGATGATCACGGGCAGGGCACGCTGGCGCGTACGCGTAAAAAATCGTTCTGGTGGTACAAAAAAGTGATTGCCAGCAATGGCGCGGATTTAGCGTAACAGCAGAGGGCGGCGATCAGGTCGCCCTCTTTTTTTGCGGCAGAAAACAGCAACTGCCGATGATTGTTGGTGATCGTTTGTGCTGCTTTGTGATAGTTTATTCTCTCTTCGGGTCCTGAATAACGAGGTTACAATGATAAAACTGATCATCACCGATTTAGATGGCACCTTCCTCAATAATGATGGCGATTTTAACCGCCAGCTGTTCTCCCAGGTGAAAGCATTAATGGCACAGAAAGGCGTCCATTTTGCGCTCTGTACCGGCAAGCAGAGTGAGCGGGTGGAAGAGTTGTTTGGCGACGACGCGCGTGATTTCTGGATACTCGGCGACAGCGCGACACGTATCAAACATCAGGGCGACTACGTCTATCAGTCTCTGTTCAGCAATACGCTCGGGCAGGACATCATTGCGCAGATTGAGGCCGTCAGCCCGGAATCCGTGGTCATCGCCTGTACGCCTGAAGGGGCGTATCTGCGTCAGGATGTGGCACCGGAGCTGGTGGCGAAGATGAAAAAATCTTACGCCCGTGTGGTGCAGGTGGCCGCTTTCGCTGAAGTTAAATCCGATTTCTTCAAAATCACCGTTTACGATCACCAGCAACGTTGCCCGCAAATCAAACCGCATCTGGCGGCATTCTTCGATAAAACCTGGATCGTGGTATCGGAACCGGCCTGGATCGATATCACTGATGTCGGTGTGCATAAAGGGCATACCGTCGCGATTCTGCAGGAGAGACTGCGGGCGACGCCGGAGGAAACCATGGTGTTTGGCGACGGGCACAATGACGTCGAGCTGATGGCCGCGGCGACCTACAGTTTTGCCATGCGTAATGCGTTTGAGGAGACCAAACAGGCGGCGAACTTTATCACCGGGTACAACCATGATGATGCGGTGATGACGACGATTCAGCGCATGCTGAGCCTGTGACCTGATGGTGCTGACCTGTGCGGGTCAGCACCATGATTTATACCAGTTCAATTCTGATTTTTTTCTCAGCAAACACACCGACTTTCTCCTCCGCCAGCGCCTTTACCGCCACCAGTGTTGAAATGTCTTCACAGCTCGCGACGGCATAGCGTGCAACGCCGGGCATTTTATCGGCTGTCAGCGCCACGATAATTTCATTGCTGCGCTGAACCAGTGCGCGTTTAAACCCGGCATCTTCATAGTCGAAGACGGTGAGGCCAGTCTCCGGGTCCATCGCACAGCCATCGAGAAAGCATTGATCAAACCAGATTTTTTCCATCTGCTCCTGTGGCGTCACGCCCAGGCTGCCGCCGGTCAGCTTCTGTACCCGGCCACCCAGCAGAATCACTTCGCACAGCGGATAATTCATCAGTTCCACGGCAATCTGCGGTGAATTGGTCACCAGCGTTAAGGGCAGATGATCCGGCAGATGGCGGGCAATCGCCAGATTGGTCGAGCCGGAATCAATAAAGATACAGCCGCTGCTCTTGATCAGCGCCGCACAACCCACGCCGAGCGCGTTCTTCTCCGGGCTGCCATCTCGTGCCCGGTTAATGAAACTGTCAGCTTCATCGACCATACTGACGGCGCCACCATACACGCGTTTGCAGATGCCTTCGCGCGCAAGCTCCTGAAGATCCCTGCGGATTGTGTGTTCGGAAACCTGCAGCTGAGCGGAAAGGTCGGCACAAACCACTCTGCCTTCCTCACGCAGTTTCTGGCGAATCAGTGATTGCCGTTGTTGCGGGAAAGTTGCATAATCGAGCATGAAAAATCCTTCTATTACCTTAAACAAGCATAAGTGAGCATGGTGATGGTATAGCATGTCGTGTGCAACTTTACCATGGCCGACAGCTCACAAGGGAGTATGACGAAGATGAGCCCTCCTCTGCCCGATATTGCCTTTTTACATCAGTTGGCGAATGCCGCAAGTCTGGAAACCCTGCCGCGTTACCGCCGTGAGCTGCAGCAGGTGGAAAGTAAGCCCAAAGAGGGCTTTCGCTTTGACCCGGTGACCGAAGCCGATCGCGCCGCAGAAAAAGTGATGCGTGAGCTGATTGCACAGCATTATCCGCAGCACGCCATTATGGGCGAAGAGTTCGGCAGCAGCGGCGACGGCCCGCTCCAGTGGGTGCTTGACCCGATTGACGGCACGCGTCCGTTCCTCTGCGGCATTCCGGTATGGGGCACGCTGATTGGCCTGCAGCACCAGGGCCGCGCCGTGATGGGGATGATGAGCCAGCCATTTATCGGTGAGCGCTTCTGGGCGGATGGCCAGCGCGCATGGGGCAGCAGTGTGCATGGTCTGCAGCCACTGCAGACGCGCAAAAATGTCGCGCTGGCCCAGGCAGTGCTGCATACCACGGCGCCGAAACCGGCCGGGATGCACAGTGACATTCAGTTTGCTGCTCTGGAACAGCAGGTGCTGATGACGCGCTATGGCGGTGAGTGCTACGCCATGGCGATGCTGGCGGCCGGGCGCATCGATATTTGCGTTGAATTCTCGCTGCAGCCTTACGATATTGTGGCGCTGATTCCGATCATCGAACAGGCTGGCGGGGTGGTCACCACGCTCGACGGTGGACGGGCGGAAAACGGTGGGGCGGTGGTCGCCAGCGGTTGCCCGGCGCTGCATCAGCAGGTTCTTGCTATTCTTAACGACTAATCATCAGGGAAACAGAACGTTATGCCAGATTTTACCCGCACCCTTACGGCGGATGCACCGGCATTTGTGCCGGCGAAACGTGAACAGGTCGCGACGCGACTGATGTTTTTTATGGCGGGTTTCGCCACCGCCGCCTGGGCGGCACTGGTGCCTTTCGCCCGTCTGAACACTGGCGTCAGTGATGCTGAGCTGGGGCTGTTGCTGCTGTGTCTCGGTGGCGGTGCGCTGGTTGCAATGCCGCTCACCGGGCCGCTGACCACACGCTTTGGCTGTCGTGCGGTGCTGATCGTTACCGTGCTGCTGTTCAGCATGATGCTGCCGCTGCTGTCGGTCGTCGACAGCAGTCTCTGGCTGGCACTGGCGTTACTGGTGTTTGGCGTCGGCGTTGGCATTACCGACTGCGCGATGAATGTACAGGCGATCATTGTCGAAAAAGCTGCAGACCGGCCGGTGATGTCCGGCTTCCATGGCTTCTACAGCGTCGGAGGGATTGCTGGCGCGGGCGTGATGAGCGTGCTGATGATGCTGGGGATGTCGCCGCTGCTGGCCAGTATGGTCGTGTCAGGAAGCGTGCTGGTAATGTTAGTGCTGTGCTATAGCGGTTTACTCAGCTATGCCAATCCCTCTTCCGGCCCGGCATTTGCCTTCTCGCGCGGCGCGGTGTTCCTGCTCGGCGCCGTATGTTTTGTCAGTTTCTTGGCCGAAGGCGCGGTACTGGACTGGAGTGCAGTATTTTTGACCCAGTATCGTGATTTACCAGAATCGTCCGGCGGACTGGGGTTTGCCTGTTTTGCCGCCACGATGACGCTTGGCCGCTTAACCGGCGACCGTATTGTCGCGTATTTTGGCGCGTATCCGGTGGTAGTGGTGGGGGCGCTGACAGCAATTGCGGGTTTCTGTCTGTCAGTTTTTGTTCCGCACTGGCTGTTCTCACTGTGCGGCTATGCGCTGATTGGTATCGGCTGTGCCAATATTGTGCCGGTGATGTTTTCTGCGATTGGTCGCCAGACCAGCATGCCGCAGGCGGTGGCGGTGCCCGCCGTGACCACTATGGGCTATCTCGGTATTCTGGCCGGTCCGGCCAGTATCGGTTTTGTCGCCCAGTTAAGCTCGCTGCCGATGGCATTCCTGCTGGTGGCCGTGCTGCTGTTGCTGGTGGCACTGGTCGCGCGTAAAGCGACCTGACTATTGCTCCTTCCCCCATGTAATGGGGGAGGGAACACCTGACTCAGTACCGGCCTTTCCTCAGCCGCGAGGGCGTCAGAAATAGACAGGCACGCGTTAAAAATGGCAACCAGACAAAGGTCACGCAGCGGAGATTTTGCTGAGATAGCGCCATACTCACGACAACGTACCGCTACGCCTGCAAATCAAAAGAGGGACTGATGATTATCTCCGCATCCACGGATTATCGTGCGGCTGCCCGACGCCGCCTGCCGCCTTTCCTGTTCGACTATATCGATGGTGGTGCTTACAACGAACATACTCTGCACCGTAATACGGCTGACCTGGCGGATATCGCTTTGCGCCAGCGGGTGCTGAAAAATATGTCGGCACTGAGTCTGGAAACCACCCTGTTTGACGAAAAACTGGCGCTGCCACTGGTGCTGGCGCCGGTAGGCCTGACCGGCATGTATGCCCGGCGTGGTGAAGTGCAGGCCTCGCGTGCGGCGGCAAAGAAAGGCATTCCCTTTACGCTGTCGACAGTCTCAGTGTGCCCGATAGAAGAGGTGGCACCCGCGATTAACCGGCCGATGTGGTTCCAGCTGTACGTACTGAAAGATCGCGGCTTTATGCGCAATGCGCTGGAGCGCGCGCAGGCAGCAGGCGTGAAAACGCTGGTGTTTACCGTCGATATGCCGGTGCCGGGAGCACGTTACCGCGATGCTCATTCCGGGATGAGTGGCCCGTATGCTGCGCAGCGGCGGATGTGCAGGCCGCGCTGCATCCGCAGTGGGCGTGGGATGTCGGTGTGCACGGCAAGCCGCACGATCTCGGCAATGTCTCCGCGTATCGCGGTCAACCCACCACGCTGGAAGATTATATCGGCTGGCTGGGTGCCAACTTCGATCCGTCGATTTCCTGGCAGGACCTGGAATGGATTCGTGAGTTCTGGCAGGGACCAATGATTATCAAGGGCATTCTGGATGCCGATGATGCGCGCGATGCGGTGAAGTTTGGCGCAGACGGTATTGTGGTTTCGAGCCACGGCGGGCGTCAGCTGGACGGCGTACTCTCCACCGCACGCGCGTTACCGGCGATTGCTGATGCGGTGAAAGGTGATATCACCATTCTTGCCGATTCCGGTATTCGAACCGGGCTGGATGTGGTGCGCATGCTGGCGCTGGGCGCAGACAGCGTGATGCTGGGGCGGGCTTTTGTCTATGCGCTGGCCGCGGCGGGCGAAGCCGGTGTGGTGAACCTGCTGGAACTTTTTGAGACAGAGATGCGGGTGGCGATGACGCTGACAGGCGCGAAATCCATCGCCGACATTAGCCGCGATTCACTGGTGGGCTTAACGCGCTAACTGCTCACGATCGGATTTTTTCAGTGTCGCCACTACCAGCTGGTATGACGTGGTCATCAGATCCACCAGCATGGCGTCACTGATATCGCCATTCAGGTCGACAGAGATCCAGTGTTGTTTATTCATGTAGTAACCCGGCACGATCGCGGCGAATTCATCGACCAGCAGCGTGACATCCGCTGGCGTGGCTTTCAGCGTCAGCAATGTCTGCGCCTCCCGCTGTGACAGCGTGGCAAACATTTTTCCCCGCACTTTATACACCTGTGCCTGCGGGCCAAAAGGGAAGGAGAGTTCTGCTGCGCGGCAGGCAGTAAGGAATTCAGCGATTTCCGTCAGAGTCATGGGGCGTCCTTATTGATGGTTCTCCGTGGTGGCGTTAAACCACAACCGCTGTATCAGCCGCTGCGGTTCAGTGTGCTAACGGCGATGAGTGTCGCGGATCATCGGGCAGCTCACCCATTATCCACACAGTGGGCCGGATTGCCCACGGCAAAGAAATGGCCCGCATGCTGGCGGGCCATGATCGTCCGCGTCAGCGGTAACGGGTGAGCGGCAGCGTGACTTACTGCGCGGCTGCGGCAGCCTGTTTTACCCAGCCATCAAAGGTGGCCTGATGCGCCTTGATCCAGCCATCCACATGCCGCTGAATGTCCTCAGCGGAAGATTCACCGGCATGCATACGCTGATTCTGCGCATTCACATCCGCCAGCGGCAGCTTCACAATGGAAAACAGCTTCGCGGCGGCAGGGTTTTGTGCGGCCCACTGCTTGTTGGCAACCACACGTTCGTTATTCGCTTTAAAGCCGTAGTTTTTGCCGTTGGATAGACGGGTATCGACATCTTTTTGCGAGCCCGGATTGGCCGAGAACGGCACCGTCAGCCACACCACATCTTTGCCTGGTTTCAGCACATCACTGACCCAGTATGGCGTCCAGGTAAAGTAGAGCACCGGCTGGCCGGCTTTATAACGGCTCAGGGTGTCAGCAATAATGGCGGAGTAGTTACCGCTGTTCTGCGCCACGGTATTGCTCAGACCATAGGCGTTGATTTGCGTATCGATCACTGAACCACACACCCAGCCCGGATTGCAGCCTGCCAGGTCGGCTTTGCCATCACCATCAGCATCGAACAGCTTCGCCAGTTTCGGATCTTTCAGCTGGGAAATATCAGTGATGTGATACTTATCGGCGGTCTTTTTATCAATCAGATAGCCCTGAGCAGCACCGCTGATATAGACGCCTTCACGATAGAATTTTTTCTCGCCACCGGCTGCGTTATACATATCGGTCTGCAGTGGTTCCCAGTTTACCGCCATATAGGTGGCGTCACCGGCAGCAATGGCGGTATAGGCGACGTTGTACTCCACTTCTTTGATCGGCTGGACGTCATAGCCCAGTTTGACCAGCGCGCGGTTTACCAGTTCGGTCTGAAAGGCCTCTTCCGGCAGCGTACTTTGAAACGGATAGACCGTGACACCTTTGCCGGGTAAATCGGCGGCGAACAGTGTCGGGCTGGCGAAGAGTGTGGCAAGGGCAATAGCGGTGATTCCTGTGTTGGGCATAATTTAAGCCTTATTGTTTTTTACAAGTGAAGCCAGAAATGGCAGGAATATTCCCGAATTGATGCAAGGGGAAATGAAGAAGGGTGGGGAAAGTCAATACTGCGCACAGCACGTCATCGGTGGCCTGAGCGATCAGTGGGGTTGCCCTGAATGCAGGGATGGGGTTGTTCTGCGGGAACTGCTGATGATTTACGATCGTCATGCGGTTAGTTATGGCTTATCACTGCCTCGTCGCGCGGTGTAACGGCGTGAGACGCGCCTTTATTCTTCCTGGTTATCAAATTGTGAACTGTTTATACCCTAACATACTGAGCCTGTGAGACAAGCTTCTATTTTTCCTCACCGTAATGGCTGTCACCGACCATTTGCTGTAGCAGGGCGATCAGCTGTTGCTGTTCTGCTGATGCCAGCCGCGACAGAAATGCATTATCCACCGCGCTGGCAAGGGGCGTGGCCTGCTGCAGCGTGGTTTCCCCCAGCGCGGTCAGGAAAATAAAGCGGCGACGGCGATCCTGCTCACCCTGCTGGCGACGCACCAGACCTTTCTTTTCCATGCGCATCAGCATTTCCGCCAGCGTGGCCTTGGTGCTGAGTGCCGCATCGATCAGATCCACCTGCTCAATACCTGGCTGCGCCGCCACGGCGCAAAGGACGGAAAATTGCTGCTTGGTCAGCTCAGGCAGCGCCTGCTGCCAGGCGGCAGTATGCTCCTGAAACAGCTGACGCATCAGGTGGAAAGGCACGCTGGCAAGGGATTTGGTCATCGGTTTAGCCCGGTTCAGGAAACAGTCAGGATTATTTTAGCAAGCCTGGCGGCAGCTGTATCCTGCTGATTTTGCACAGGCTCTGGCGCAGTATTGTGGCGTTAATTGTTCGTATAAGAATATTTTTCCCCGCCGTCTCTTGTCTGTCTGCCATCACAGCGCTATGGTAAGTAAATGGTTCGTATAAGAACAAAATAAGATATGTCCACGACTGACAGAAAATAAGGAGGAGCCATCATGGCTTTTGATGATTTGCGCAGTTTTTTACAGGCGCTGAATGAGCAGGGGCAACTGCTGGAAATTGAAGAAGAGGTGAATGCGGAACCGGATATTGCCGCCGCCGCCAACGCCACCGGACGCATTGGTGAAGGCGCGCCCGCCATCTCATTTCGCCGCATTCGCGGTTTTGACCACGCGCATGTGGTGATGAATACCATCGGCTCCTGGCAGAACCATGCGATTTCGCTGGGACTGCCGGCGAACACGCCGGTGAAACAGCAGATTGACGAGTTTATTCGCCGCTGGGATACCTTTCCCGTCGCGCCGGAACGTCGTGCCAGTCCGCCCTGGGCGCAGAACGAGGCGAATGGCGAGGAGATTAACCTGTTCGATATTCTGCCGCTGTTCCGCCTGAATGATGGCGATGGTGGCTTCATTCTCGATAAAGCCTGCGTGGTGTCGCGTGACCCGCTTGATCCGCAGCATTTCGGTAAGCAAAACGTCGGGATCTATCGCATGGAAGTGAAGGGTAAGCGCAAGCTTGGCCTGCAACCGGTGCCGATGCACGATATCGCGCTGCATCTGCATAAAGCGGAAGAGCGTGGCGAGGATCTGCCCATCGCCATCACGCTAGGTAATGACCCGATTATTACCCTGATGGGCGCGACGCCGCTGAAATATGATCAGTCGGAATATGAAATGGCAGGGGCGCTGCGTGAGTCGCCTTATCCGATTGCCACCGCGCCGCTGACTGGTCTTGATGTGCCGTGGGGCTCGGAAGTGATTCTCGAAGGGGTGATCGAAGGTCGCAAACGCGAAATCGAAGGGCCGTTTGGCGAGTTCACCGGCCACTATTCCGGCGGACGCAATATGACGGTGGTGCGCATTGATAAGGTGTCATGGCGCAGCAAACCGATTTTTGAATCACTGTATCTCGGCATGCCGTGGACAGAAATTGATTACCTGATTGGGCCTGCCACCTGCGTGCCGCTGTATCAGCAACTGAAAGCCGAATTCCCGGAAGTGCAGGCGGTAAATGCCATGTATACCCATGGTTTGCTGGCGATTATCTCCACCAAAAAACGTTACGGCGGTTTTGCCCGCGCGGTGGGACTGCGGGCAATGACCACGCCACACGGTCTCGGCTATGTGAAGATGGTGATTATGGTGGATGAAGATGTTGACCCGTTCGATCTGCCACAGGTGATGTGGGCGCTGTCGTCGAAAGTGAATGCGGCGGGGGATCTGGTGCAGTTACCGAATATGTCGGTGCTGGAACTCGACCCTGGCTCCAGCCCGGCGGGGATTACCGACAAGCTGATTATTGACGCCACCACCCCGGTGTCGCCGGATAACCGCGGCCACTACAGCCAGCCGGTGAAAGACCTGCCGGAAACCGCGATTTGGGTGGAAAAACTGACCGCCATGCTGGCGACGCGTAAATAAGGAGAAGAGCATGATTTGTCCACGTTGTGCCGATGAACATATTGACGTAATGGCGACCTCGCCGGTGAAAGGTGTCTGGACGGTGTTTCAGTGTCAGCACTGCCTGTATACCTGGCGCAATACTGAACCGCTGCGCCGCACCAGCCGTGAGCACTACCCTGAAGCGTTTCGCATGACGCAGCAGGATATCGATAATGCGCCGGAAGTGCCGGCGGTACCGCCGCTGCTGGCGGGCTATGGCGGCTGAGTCCGTCACTCCCTCCTTCTCTAAGGCAGAGAAGGAGGGCTGGGGCCGTTAGCGGCCGACTCGCGCCTGCAATTCTGCCGGATAACGATCGCCGACGATACGCACGCTCTCCAGCGTCTGCTGAATATTATGCAGTTCTGCCGCACTGAGGGTCACTTCCGTGGCCGCCAGATTTTCTTCCAGGCGCGCCAGCTTCGTGGTGCCCGGGATCGGCACAATCCACGGTTGCTGCGCCAGCAGCCAGGCCAGGGCGATTTGCGCCGCTGTCACGCCTTTTTCCTTGGCAATGCTTTGCAGCAGGGTCACGAGTTGCTGATTGGCGGCCAGCGCATCGGCGGCAAAGCGGGGCACTTTGCTGCGGAAATCGTCCGTGCCAAACTGGCTGCCCGCCGCGATGGCGCCGGTCAGAAAACCTTTCCCCAGCGGACTGAACGGCACAAAACCAATCCCCAGCTCCGCCAGCAGCGGCAGGATCTCCTGCTCCGGTTCACGCCACCACAGCGAATATTCACTCTGCAATGCCGCCACCGGTTGCACCGCATGCGCGCGGCGAATGGTTTCCGCCCCCGCTTCCGACAGACCAAAATGTTTCACTTTGCCTTCGGCAATCAGATCGCGCACCGTGCCCGCCACATCTTCAATCGGCACCGCCGGGTCAACCCGGTGCTGGTAGAGCAAATCGATGACGTCGGTTTTCAGGCGGCGCAGTGAACCTTCAACGGTGGTACGAATATGCTCCGGACGGCTGTTGAGAATTTGCTGTTTATTGTCTGCGCCAAAGGTAAAACCAAACTTGGTGGCAATGATCACCTGGTCGCGCAGCGGTTGTAGTGCTTCACCCACCACTTCTTCATTCAGATACGGGCCGTAGACTTCTGCGGTATCAAAAAAAGTGACGCCTCGCTCTGCTGCATTGCGGATTAAGGCGATAGCCTCACGGCGATCGGTCGCCGGGCCATAACCATGGCTCAGCCCCATACAGCCGAGGCCGAGTGCCGAAACTTCGGGGCCGGACTGGCCGAGAAGACGTTTTTGCATTGTCGTGTTCCTCACAGGTGAGTGGATGGTTCAGACATCCAGTTTGCGTTGTGTCAGCCACTCGACGCGTGCCGGGTCGCGGTGGCTGAAGAAGGAGCTGGTGGCGGTATCCAGCGCGCTGATGTGCATCATGTCCTCTTCACTGAGGGTGAAACTGAGCACGTCCAGATTCTCTGCCATACGTGCCGGGCGCACGGTTTTGGCCAGCGAGACGATGCCGCGCTGATACAGCCAGCGCAGCACCACCTGGCCGACGCTTTTGCCATAGCTGGCACCGATCTTCAGCAGCAGCGGATGTTCAAACAGGCCGTTACGCCCTTCCGCGAACGGTGCCCAGGCTTCCGGCTGTATACCGCGGCTGCGCATCCACGCGGCTGCATGCAGTTGCTGATTAAATGGATTCACCTCAACCTGATTGACCGCCGGGGTAATGCGGTTAAAGGCGATCAGGTCGGCCAGCCGGTCAGGATGGAAGTTACTGACGCCAATCGCGCGGATTTTTCCTGCCTGCTGCAGTTCTGCCATCGCCCGCAACGCGCCGTGCACATCGCCGTAGGGCTGATGGATTAAGTACAGATCGAGGTAGTCGAGCTGCAGGCGGTTCAGCGAGCGTTCAAACTGCGCTTTCGCGCCCGCGTAACTGGTGTCCTGCAGCCAGAGTTTGCTGGTGATAAACAGCTCATCGCGCGCCACACCGCTCTGACGCAGGGCATTCCCCACCTGCGTTTCATTCTGGTAGGAAGCGGCGGTATCAATCAGGCGGTAGCCGCAGTCGATGGCCTGGATAACGGCGGTTTCACATTCGGCGGGGTCGGTCATCTGATAGACGCCAAATCCCAGTAATGGCATGGCAATGCCATTGTTTAAGCGGATGCTTTGCATGGAGTTGCTCCGGGAAAAACAAGGTGGTCAACAGCATAGCGCGCCAGCAGGGAGGTGATTAGCGGGGGTAATCGGCATAAGTTAATGAGTGGTATTCATGAATCGTACAGCAGGATGATCGCGCTGCATCGCAACATAATCAGCGCGGATTAATGAATAAAGTTCATTACCACATACCGTTTTACGCGGATTATCTGGCCTGATTTTTCCCATAACATAGCCTTTTTTATCCAGCGTTTACGGGAAACTATGCCTCACAATCACCTGCAGACTGTACCTGCGCAGCCTGCTGCGCACGGCGTGCTGTTTATTCTCATCCTGAGTGCCTTAATGGCGTTCACCTCACTTTCCACTGATATTTATCTGCCTGCGATGCCCGTGATGTCGGCAGAACTGCAGGGCGACAGCGAACTGACCGTCACCGGATTTTTAATCGGTTTTGCCATTGCCCAGTTAATCTGGGGACCCATTAGCGACCATTCTGGCCGCCGTCCGCCGTTATTTATCGGCATGGTGCTGTTTATCATCGGCTCCGCGGGCTGTGCGCTCTCCGGCGATATCAGTCAGATTGTGTTCTGGCGGGTATTTCAGGCACTGGGTGCCTGCACCGGACCGATGCTGGCGCGTGCGATGATCCGGGATCTGTATGGCCGTACTCAGGCGGCGCAGATGCTTTCCACGCTGGTACTGGTGATGGCGATTGCACCTATCGCCGGACCGCTGGTGGGCGGGCAGATGATCCGGGTAGCGTCGTGGCAGACCATTTTCTGGCTGCTGGCGGCGATGGGCGCATTGATGCTGATTGCGCTGTACTGGCTGCCGGAAACGCTGCCGCCTGATCGCCGGGTAAAAGCGTCGCTGCGTGGTGCATTCGTCAGTTATTACCGCTTGCTGAGCAATACTGCCTTTATGCGCTATACGCTGTGTCTGACATTTTATTATGTCTCGGCTTACGCCTTTATTACCGGCTCGCCGCTGGTCTATATCCGTTATTTCGCGGTGGAGCCGCAGTATTACGGCGGGTTATTTGCGCTCAATATTCTCGGTGTGATGGCGATGAGTGTGGTTAACCGGCGACTGGTGCTGCGTTATTCGCTGGACAGTCTGCTGAAGGTGGCGACGCGGATTGCCGGTATGGCTGCGGTAGCGCTGGCGCTGGTGGCAAAACTTGACGGTGGGCTGCTGCTGACCGTGCTGTGCGTGTTTGTCTTTTTTGCCATGAATGGCATTGTTGCTGCGGCATCCACTGCCGCCGCGCTGGATGAAGTGCCGGCGATTGCCGGTGCGGCATCTGCGCTGATTGGTTCACTGCAGTATGGCAGTGGCATTATCTCTTCGCTGCTGCTGGCACTGTTCAGTGACGGGACACCCTGGACGATGGCCTGGATTATTGCGTTATTTACGTTGCTCAGCGCCGCGATGCTACTGCTTCCCGCGCGTAAAATGATGGCAGCTGCATAGCGGCAGCAAAAATCGTGCTGTTTGTCGGGTTGATTTCGCGGCCGGGATACGCCAGTCTGCTGAAGATCGCTGTTAAGCGACTGAAAGGTAAATATTCATGCCGTGGGCGAATGCGGTATAGTGGTGTCGCCGCAGTTCTGCGTGAAGATGCGGTATCGTTTATTTACATCAAAGAATAGCGGCCGGAACATCGCTATGGTGTTGATACGGCCGAAAAACGGTTCAGGTTTATCGCTCCATTATGCTGTTGGCGGGAAGGCCAAATCTATGACAACGAAACAGGCGACACTTTCTCTGGACGGGCAATCACCCGTACAGCTTGATCTTTTGACCGGGACGCTGGGACGAAGTGGGGTGGATATCACTGCCCTCGGCGCGCATCAGCTGTGCAGTTTTGACCCCGGTTTCACTCATACCGCAGGCTGTAAGTCAGCCATCTCCTGGATCGATACCGAGAACAGCGTGCTGCTGCATCGCGGTTTTCCCGTGGAGCAACTGGCGCGCCAGTGTGATTTCCTTGAAGTCAGCTATATCCTGCTGCATGGCGAAACGCCGACGGAAGCGCAGTATCAGGCCTTCCGTAGCGCGGTCACCAGCCAGAATCTGATCCATGAACAGATGGCGCGGATGGGCAGCGGTTTCCGCCGTGACTCGCATCCGATGGCGCTGATGTGTGCCATGGCTGGCGCGCTGGCGGCGTTCTATCACGATGAACTGGATGTCAATAATTCGGCGCACCGTGAGCAGGCGGCTATTCATCTGCTGGCGAAAATGCCCACGCTGGCGGCAATGAGCTATAAATATGCCATCGAACAACCGGCGAATTACCCGCGCAACTCGCTCTCTTATGCCGGTAATTTCCTGCAGATGCTGTTTGCCGTGCCAGCGGAAAAATATGAGCTGAATCCGGTGCTGGAGCAGGCGATGAATCAGATCCTCGTGCTGCATGCTGACCACGGCCAGTGCGCTTCCACCACCACCGTGCGTGTGGCGGGTTCATCGGGCGCCAATCCTTTTGCCTGTATTGCTGCAGGGCTGGCGTCGCTGTGGGGGCCACAACATGGTGGCGCTAACGAAGCCTGCATGCGCATGCTGGAAGACATTCAGACCGTCGGGCAGATCCCGGCGTTCCTCAGCCGCGCGAAAGCACAGCCGGAAATGCTGCGCCGTCTTGGTTTTGGTAACTCGCGCTACCGTAGCCTTGACCCGCGTGCGGCGGTGCTGCGCGAAACCTGTCATGCGGTACTCAGTGAGCTGGGAATGACCGACAGCCTGCTGCAGGTGGCGATGGCGCTGGAAGAGGTGGCGCTGAGTGATGCTTACTTTATTGATAACGGCCTGTATCCGAGTGTCGATTTCTATACGGCGGTGATCCTGAAAGCGATGGGACTGCCTTCCTCGATGTTTGTGGTGGTTGCCGCGGTGGGACGTACGCTCGGCTGGATTTCACACTGGAATGAGCTGTACAGCGAACCGCTGAAGATCTATCGTCCGCGTCAGATTTATGTCGGTGAACCGCAGCGGGAGTATGTTTCCCGGCGCCACACCGCGGAGTAATGGCAGGCACTTTCCCTGCATTCGTCACTGCTCTGGTTCCCTCCCCCATAAAATGGGGGAGGTCAGGGAGGGGGAACCCGTAGCACGGCGTCGGCAGCTCCCCCATCCCCGCGCCGCGGGGGAAGGGGCCGTCACTGCCCGGCTGAGACAGCGAGCGTTCCCTTACAGGCATCTTGGGCAAAATGCGCCAGCACCTTTTCTCCTGCCTCATCCACCGGCAAATACACCAGCAAACGCACGCCATCACGCGGCGCTGAGAACCAGTTCACCTGCTGCATATTGAATGCGCCGAACTGTGGGTGAATAAACTGTTTAATCTGGTTTTCAATACCGCGCACTTCGTGACGCTGCTGCCAGTGTGACCTGAACTCATCCGAAACCGCGAAAAAGCGCTCCAGCAGTGCTTCCCAGCGTGGATCGCCGCGATGTTCCGCCATGCCCGCCCGAAAATAAGCGACGAAAACAGGCAGAATACACTCGCGGTTGCCGAGGCTGTTACGCCAGTGTTGATTGGTCAGAAACTGATAAATACAGTTGCGCTCATCCGGTGGCACCTGATCGAGATCGACACCGGTCAGGCGGCAAAAGCTCTGGTTATAACCAATGATATCGAAATTGGGTTTCTGCATACTGGCGGGATGCGGCAGCAGCGCATCCAGCAAACGGCGCGACGCCAGGCTCAGCCCTTCACAAACCGCCACGGGCGGCGCTTCTGCTGGCGGCAGTCCTGCCAGCACAAACAGATGCCGCGTCTCCGTCGGGGTGCATTGCAACGCAGTCGCGATGGCGCTCATTACCGCCGCCGAGGGATTCACTTCCCGCCCCTGTTCCAGCCAGGTGTACCAGGTGACGCCGACATCGGCCAGCAACGCCACTTCTTCCCGACGCAAGCCCGGGGTACGGCGTCGGCCACTGCGCGGCAACCCCAGACGCTGTGGATCGAGACTTTCCCGTCGCGTGCGCAGAAACGCCGCCAGCATTTTGAGGCTGTCGTCGAGTGAAGCAGGACGCGGCTCCTGCAGCGGTAAAAGGCTCATCACAGACTCCTGGAGGGGTAGTGCCAGTACCAGTATAAGCAGGAACTGGTACTCGTTTAAATGTTCTGGAATGCTACGTCGACCTGCTGATAGATGCAATGGAGTCGTTGATGAATAAGCATCCTGTTTCACTCGGTAACACAGGGCTGGTGTTACTGCTAACCGCCCAAATGCTGCCGCTGATTGATACCTCAATTACCAATGTCGCGCTGGATTCATTAACTCAGTCGCTGGGTGCCAGCCATACCGGGCTGGAGCTGATCGTGGCGCTGTATGGCGTGGCATTTGCCGTTTGCCTGGCACTGGGCAGCAAACTGGGCGATAACCTCGGGCGTCGCCGCATGCTGCTGTGGGGTGTCGTGCTGTTTGGTCTGGCCTCGCTGCTGTGTGGTATCTCGGCTTCAGTGGGGCAATTACTGGCCGCACGAACCCTGCAGGGCGCTGGCGCAGCACTGATCGTGCCACAGATCCTCGCCACGTTGCATGTCACCCTGACAGGTCGCGCCCATGCGCGTGCGATTAGCCTGTACGGAGGCATTGGTGGAATTGCCTTTATTATCGGTCAGATGGGCGGCGGCTGGCTGGTGTCGGCAGATATTGCCGGGCTGGGCTGGCGCAATGCGTTTTTTATTAATGTGCCGATCTGTGTGCTGGTGTTGCTGCTCAGCCAGCGCTATCTGCCGGAAACGCGCAGCAGCGCCGTGGTGCGTATCGACTGGCTGGGAACCGCTATCCTTGCGCTGATCCTGTGCTGCCTGCTGTTTCCGCTGGTGCTGGGACCGCAGCTGAACTGGCCGTGGCCGTTACGTGCGGCGCTGATCGCGGTGATCCCGCTGGGGATTTGGATGCGCAGCGTAGCAGTAAAACAGCAGCAGCGCGGACAGCCATCGCTGTTGCCACCACGTTTACTGCAGCTGACCAACATCCGTTTCGGTCTGCTGATCGCGATTCTGTTTTTCACCTGCTGGTCTGGCTTTATGTTCTGCATGGCGCTGACTTTGCAGGCAGGCATGGGAATGGCGCCGTGGCAGTCCGGCAACAGTTTTATTGCACTGGGTATCGCCTACTTTATTTCCGCCTGTTATGCGCCAAAGCTGATTACCCGCTACAGCACCAGCCGGATTCTGCTGACCGGGATTGCCGTTCAGGTAACCGGCCTGCTGGGACTGATTATCACGCTGTACTGGCTGGGGAACGGCGCAGGTGCACTGGCAATCGCACCATCAACGGCGCTGATTGGTTACGGTCAGGCGCTGATCGTCAACAGTTTCTACCGTGTTGGTATGCGCGATATCCAGCCTGATGATGCCGGGGCGGGCAGCGCGATTTTAAGTACGCTGCAACAGTCGACGCTCGGCCTGGGCCCGGCGGTGTTCGGTGCGCTGTTCCTGCATTTACAGCAGGGCGGCGAGCAGGGCTATCCGCTGGCGATGGCGGGCGTACTGATGCTGGAAGTGGCGATGATGCTGCTGCTGGCGGCGATTACGCTGGCCCGCCGTCAGCGGTTAAGCGAAGGTCTGAGCCGGGCAAGCTAATCATCGTGCTGAACGGTAGCGGATTTTTACGAACATGGTATTATATATTTCATATATGTTTTGTATATAAATGAGATTGCCATGGGTATCGTTAAAATTTCCGACCTGATGCATGAAAATCTGCGTGTCGCCAGTAACGCACTGAGCCGTTCAATCAACTCTCAGGCGGAACACTGGCTGAAAGTGGGCATGCTGACGGAGATCTATCCGCATCTGACCTATCAGGAACTGATCAGAAAGCTGGTGCTGGCTGAGCTGGAAGGAGATAGCGATATCAGTCAACTGGTGCGCGACAAGTCACTGTCGGCAGAAAAGGAGCAACAAGCCTGATGCATAATACCAAAATCCACAATGCGGAAGAGATTGAACTGGCGCGTGCAGCGGGCCACGATGCGGCAAAAGTGCTGGAGATGATTAAGCCGTGGGTACGCCCGGGTATCACCACCGATGAGATTGATCGCCTGTGCCATGATTTTATCGTCATGGGCTGAAAGTGATCCCGGCCAATATTGGTTATCACGGTTATACCCGCACCGTCTGCACCTCGGTCAACCATGTGGTGTGTCACGGTATTCCTGCCGACAAGAAGCTGAAAGAGGGCGATATCGTCAATATTGATGTTGCCATTATTAAAGATGGCTGGTTCGGCGATACCAGCCGAATGTATTTTGTCGGTGAGCCTTCGATTCGCGCGAAGCGGCTGGTGGATGTCACCTGGCAGTCGATGGCGGCTGGCATTCGCAGTGTGCGCGCCGGGTCGACACTCGGTGATATTGGCGCCGCGATTCAGCATGTGGCAGAAGGTGCCGGATTCTCGGTGGTGAGAGAGTATTGCGGGCACGGGATTGGCCGTATCTATCATGACGACCCGCAGATCCTGCATTACGGCACCGCGGGCACTGGCATGGTGCTGGAAGCGGGGATGATTTTTACCATCGAACCGATGATCAATGCCGGGAAAGCGGCGACCAGTGTTCTCGGCGATGGCTGGACGGTGGTGACCAAAGACCGTTCCCTTTCCGCACAGTGGGAGCACACCATTGCCGTGACAGAAACCGGTTTTGATCTGCTGACGCCGTGGCCGGATGGTGTCGGCGAGTATGAAGTGATCTGAGCCGGATACCTTGATGCAGTCGAAAAGCGAAGCAACACAAGAGAGAATCATCCGTGCCGCGGCCGCAGTGATCCGCCGTGACGGGTTACAGGCCTGCACCCATCGTGCGGTGGCACAGGAAGCGGGAGTGTCGCTCGGCACCACGACTTATCAGTTCCGTACACTCGATGAGTTGCACAATGCGGTGATGCAGCAGGCGATCGAAGAGTTTGCCGTCAGCACGCGCAGCTGGCTGAGCGTCAATGCTTTTCAGCCGCCGGAAGAGGTGCTGACCCGTTTTGTGCTGTGGACGCTGGAGCAGCGTAACCGGCTGGATACCGAGTATGAGCTGTTTGTCGCGGCGGTGTCGCGTCCGTTGCTGCGTCCGTGCGCCATGCACTGGTTGCATGTGCATGAGGCGCTGCTGGTGGAGTATCTGCGGCTCAGTCGCGATCAGGCGCGTGCGGCGGTCTCGGTGACTGATGCCTGGCTGATGCGCGGGATACTGGATGAGGGGGCTAATGAGGTGAATGAAAAGATGATTCGTTCGCTGTTTAGTGCCATCGTCAGCGTGCAGCCGTAGCGTGTTTTAGCGCATGCGGTAAAGCGTTTCATCACCACAGGATGAAACGCTTTGCTCAGTTAACCGCTGTCAGCCATCAGCTATAACGCTTTTCACCGGCTTCGATCGCCAGCGGAATGTGATTTTCCGGCGGCGGCAACGGGCAGGTGGCGGCCGGGGTGTAGGCGCACATCAGATTGATGGCGCGGTTAAAATCGAGGACCACCCGGCCATGCGCATCAGGCGGCGCGATGGTCAGAGCACGCTGTTTGTCTGAGGTGGTGTGACCGGAGGTTTCATCGGTAAACAGCAACTGCAGGTTCTCACCAGCGGCGAAAGCGGTCAGACGCACCGTCTTACCGTGCAGGGTAAATTCGATATCACCCGGCGCGCTATAGACATGTTTCAGCCCCGCCACCACCGCGCCCACTGTCACGGTTCTGGCTTGTGGATACGCGATAAATTGTGCCTCCACACGCCACGCGGGATCAGGATAGTAAGCCGGTACACCAGTGAAGTGCTTCACTGTCTTGTAATCCGGGTTACGCGGTCTGAGCAGATAACGTCCTGTGCGTCTGGCGACTTCCAGTTTCGTGTTGCCATATTGCGGATAAACCGAGGTGTTGTCGGCTAATTCACCAAAACTGAACTCACCGGTAATCTCCTCTCCCTGCCAGGAGAATGCTTCGCCTGCGCCGAGCGTAACTTTCACCTCGCCATTAATCGCCTGCCACTCGCCGGGTACGCCCGCAAAGCGCTGCGCTTTTTCATCCAGCCAGTGCAGGCCGGTGATGGCTAAAAACCCCCAGGGATCAGCCAGCCGGGACAGGTGTTGCTGATGCCAGTTCTCCCAGTCGCCATAAAACGCCTTGTGACGGTCATCGGCATTGACGGTTGTTGCATATTTATCCACTGTTTCGCTTACGCTCATGCTAATCCTCGATCAGAAATGTAACTATTTAAGCAATATGGCATAAATCGTTGTGGCGGAAAATTGGTGCGCAACGCGATTAACAGAACAATATCAGCTGAGAAATTGCAGATAATGCAATAAACGTCGTGGAAAGCGCATTATTACGCAACCGGCGTGGGGCTGGTGGAGGAGGGCGGCGTAACAGAGAAAACTCTGAGTTCGCCCTCTGATACATTCATCTCGTACTGAATATCCTTTATCATCTGGCGGCGAGTTGATGAAAACCTGAAAGGAGTAGCCGCGCATAATGATTCACCGTTTCACTCTGACTGCTGTTGCCGCCGTTTTTGCCTTAACCGGCTGTGCCAAACCTGTGCCCACCGGGCCGGTAGCGGACTTCGCCTCCGGGAATACCCTGGTCACCGTCACTCATGTGCCTGCGCCAACGGAAGATGGCACCACGGTGTTTGTCACCATTGATGGCAATGATGCCGGTGCGCTGGAGAAGGGCGGCAACCTGACGCTCAGCGTGCCTGCCGGATCACATGAGATCGGCGGTTATGCCCGCTCGCTGATTGGCCGTGTCACCATCTCTCCGGTGAAAGTCACCACCGATAGCGAGAGTGTGAAGCACGTCGTCTATACCGTGACGAAGAGTAAGCCGGAGTTTTTAGAGCAGAAGAGTTCGCCAGTGGCGAAGCAGCCAGCAAAACAGGAAGCACAGCCTGCCGCGCAGCCGCAGGAGACGCAGTCCACGGCACAACAGACGCCGCAGCAGGATACCTCGTCAGCGGCACAGCAAGTGACATCCTCTAACACGCAGCAGACGCAGGAGCAGACTCAGCCGACCCAGGCTGTTATCACTGCCGCCACCCCGGAAGCGTAACGCGGATCTATCCGCCGCGCACCGAACCACGCCAGACCACGTCCGCCTGATATATCTGACAGGCAGAGCGCTGTTCTGCGCGTGGTGTCTCTCCCCGTTCATCCTGTTCCTCATTAACCAGCCACTGCACCGCATTACGGGCAAACTGTTCGGCAGGCTGGGCAAAGGTGGTCAGGTTATAGGATGACCAGCCAGACTGCGGGATATTATCGTAGCCAACCACACAGAGATCGTCCGGGATGCGCAGGGCGAAGCGATGGCGCGCCTCATCCATAAAGCCGCAGGCCAGCAGGTCGGTCACACAGAATACGGCATCGGGGCGGTCGTGGCGTGTCAGCAGACGGTGCGCCAGAATCTGACCACTTTCGTAGGACGTAGAACCAAAGCGCTCCACCATCACCGGCAGTCCGGCCTCTGCGGCGGCGGTGAGAAAATCGTTTTCACGTTTCATCAGGCTGGGCGTACCGGCCAGTGAGTTGGCGAAGGCCAACTGCTGACATCCTGCACGCAGGAACGCCATTACCGCCATCTCAGCGGCCGCCCGCGAATCGAGATTGATACTGAGAGAGCCGGGCAGCGACTCGTCGCGATTGATCAGCACCAGCCGCTGTCCATGTGTGTGGCACAGGCGGGTAATCGCCCGGTCGGGCATACCGGAGAGGATAATCGAGGCATCCGCGCGAAAGTTAATCGCCTGTTGCAGCGCCAGCGAGACGCTATGGTCGGAGCGGTCAGTATTAATCAGCATCGCCACTTTGCCCGCTTCCTGTAAAAACTGGCTCAGCCAGCTCACCAGACTGGCGCGGTAGGGGGTGGCTACTTCGGAGACAATCAGACAGACAATCCCACTGCGATTACGCACCAGTCCGCGCGCCAGGTGATTGACGTGATAACCCAGCTCTTCTGCCGCTTTCAGTACCCGGGCGCGGGTTGTGTCCGAGACACTGGCGCCCTGTGTATACGTGCGCGACACCGCAGAGCGCGAGACCCCGGCGTGTTTCGCCACATCCTGTGCACTGACCACCGTTTTCGGATGACTCATTCCTTCGCTTCCCGCCCGCAAAAAGATGTATTGAGTCTGCCTTACTTTGCAAAGCTGTGCAAAATAAATTGTACGTAAAATGTTTCATTTTTGTGACGGTGAGTCTCAATTGCTTAACAAGTCAATTGACAGCCTGTTTGCGGTTCTCTACTACTTTGCACATGCGTGCAATAAAAAGCGCCAAAGAAGCGCAACCCTGCAAACCAAGGAGAACACCATGCGTAACACCTCACTGCTCGCTGTGATCGCTGTCGGTTGCACGACACTCCCGCTGGCTGCTTCGGCGGCAGGCAACCTGAATATGATTTGCTCTGCTGATGTGGTGGTTTGTGAACAGATGACGACGATTTTCAGCCAGGCGCACCCGGACATCAAAGTGAATATGGTGCGTCTTTCTGCTGGCGAAGCCTATGCCAGACTCCGCAGTGAGGCGCGCAATCCGCGTACCGATATCTGGTGGGCAGGCACCGGCGATCCGCATATGCAGGCGGCAGATGAGGGGCTGAGTCAGGTGTATAAATCACCGTTACTGACGCAGCAGCATGACTGGGCGCAGAAGCAGGCGGAGATTTCCGGTTACCGCACGGTGGGGATTTATGCCGGGGCGCTGGGATGGGGCTACAACACGAAGTTACTGGCAGAAAAAAAACTGAAAGCGCCAGCCTGCTGGGCGGATTTGCTCCATCCGGCGCTGAAAGGCGAAATTCAGATTGCCAATCCTAACTCCTCCGGCACGGCCTATAACACACTGGCAACGCTGGTGCAGATTATGGGCGAAGACAAGGCTTTCGATTATCTGAAAAGGCTGAACAGCAATATCTCCCAGTACACCAAATCCGGTTCGGCACCGGTCAAAGCGGCGGCACGTGGTGAAACCACGGTGGGGATTGTGTTTATGCACGATGCGGTGGCGATGCAGGTGGATGGCTTCCCGATTGAGACGGTCGCCCCCTGTGAAGGCACCGGCTATGAGATTGGCTCGATGTCGATTGTCAAAGGCGCACGCAATCTGGCGAATGCCAAAGTGTGGTATGACTGGGCACTGAGTGCTGACGCACAGTCACATATGAAAGATGCCAAATCCTTCCAGCTGCCATCGAACCGCGACGCGCAGATCTCCGAATACGCCCCGCGCTTTGAGAATATCAAACTGATCGATTACGACTTCAAAACCTATGGTGATTCGGCAAAACGCAAAGCGCTGCTGAGTCGCTGGGACAAAGAGATCGGCGCCAGCGCACAGTAAGCGTGGTGCGGTAAGTCGGAAGATCCAATACTGCTGAATGGCGGTGGCGTAAGCCTGATGTCCGCTTCAGCCTGAACACTCAGGTCGGGGTGATTGATGAATGCGTATAATCGCCGCTTAACGGGCGCACTGGTCGCGGGCGCAGCAGCACTGACGCTGCTGCCGTGGTACGGGCTCGAAGCCGGTTTCTTTAGCGGTCGCTGGCTGCTCTCTTTATGGTCCGATGCTGCCACCGCTCCTGCGCTGTGGCAGGTGATGTTTTATCAGCAGCCGTGGCTGATGATTGCCGCCGTGTTGTGGCTGGCGTGTGCTGGCTGCACCGGGCTGAAATCCGGTCCGTTGCGCAGTGGCTTGTTACTGCTGTTCAGCCTGTCAGGTGTGCTGTTTCTGCTGCTGGAAGGGCATGCGATTGGTTACAGCGGCTGGAACTGGCTGTGGCTGGAAAACCTGTTTGGTCCGCTGGCGCAGGGACAACCCGCCATGGGCGCAGGCGCGATCCTGTTGCTGACCACCTTTCTGCTGCTGTTCTCTTTTGCGCTGGCAGAACGCGGCGTTCTGAAAGGTGATGCGTTTGTTGTGGCATCGATTGTGCTGCTGGTGGCGCTGGTCGGGACTTTTGTGCTCTATCCGGTGCTCAGCCTGTTTGTGGTTTCGGTGCAGGATGTGGATGGCAGCTTTCAGCCTGATGGCCTGCTGACCAACCTGCAGGACCCGGCGATCTGGAGCCTGTCATGCCTGAGCGGCGGCACCTGCGGCACCGCCTGGCGCACGCTGATGCTGGCACTGATGACTGCCAGCGGCTCAACGCTGCTGGGACTGGCGTTTGCGCTGGCGGCGACCCGTACTGCGTTTCCCTGCAAAAAAGCGCTGCGTCTGCTGACGATCCTGCCGATTATCACGCCGCCGTTTGTTATTGGCCTGGCGTTAATTCTGCTGTTTGGTCGTTCGGGCGTCGTCACCACCCAGCTCGCGGCACTGTTTGGCATTGAGCCAGGCCGCTGGCTGTATGGGCTGACCGGGATCTGGATTGCGCAGGTGCTCTCTTTCACACCGATTGCGTTTCTGGTGCTGATTGGCGTGGTGGAAGGTGTCAGTCCTTCGCTGGAAGAGGCATCACAGACGCTACGCGCCAGCCGCTGGCGCACCTTTTCCCGAGTCTCGCTGCCGCTGATGGCGCCGGGACTGGCTAACGCTTTTCTGATCAGTTTTATCGAAAGCATGGCGGACTTTGGTAATCCGATGGTGCTTGGCGGCAGTCATGGCGTGCTGTCGACCGAGATCTTTTTCTCGGTGGTGGGAGCGCAGAATGACCCCAGCCGGGCAGCGGTGCTGGCGATGATCCTGCTGTGTTTCACCCTGACGGCATTTATTGTGCAGCGGCTGTGGTTGTCGGGTAAAAACTTCGCCACCGTGACCGGCAAAGGCGATGGCGGGCAGCATGCGCAGCTGCCGCGTCCCCTGCGTTACAGCGTGTATGGCATGGTGATCCCGTGGGGCCTGTTTACGCTGGTGATCTACGGCATGATTCTGATCGGTGGTTTTGTCCAGTCATGGGGACTGAATGATGCCCTGACGCTGGACCACTATATCCGCGCCTTCCGTGTCAGCATCAATGACGGCCAGCTGGTGTGGAGTGGGGTCGCCTGGAACTCATTCTGGACCACACTGGAGATTGCGCTGATTGCCGCGCCACTGACGGCGATTGTCGGCCTGCTGACCGCCTGGCTGATCGTACGGCAGAAGTTTGTTGGCCGGCAGACCTTCGAATTTATGCTGATGCTGAGTTTCGCCATTCCTGGTACGGTCATCGGGGTCAGCTATGTGATGGCCTACAACCTGCCGCCGCTGGAAATCACCGGTACTGCGCTGATTCTGGTGGCCTGTTTCGTTTTCCGTAACATGCCGGTGGGCGTGCGTGGTGGCATCGCGGCGATGAATCAGCTGGATAAAAGCCTCGATGAGGCGTCGCTGACGCTTGGCGCTAACAGCTTCCGCACGCTGCGCAAGGTGGTGCTGCCGTTGCTGAAACCGGCGATCAGCGCCGCGCTGGTGTATGCCTTTGTGCGCGCGATTACCTCGATTAGCGCCGTCATCTTTCTGGTCAGCGCCCAGTACAACATGGCGACATCGTACATCGTCGGGCTGGTGGAAAATGGCGAATACGGCGTGGCGATTGCCTACTCGTCCGTGCTGATTGTGGTGATGCTGCTGGTGATCGCCATCTTCCAGTTACTGGTCGGTGAACGTCGTCTGCGCCGTCGCGCCAGTGTCAGTGCCGCAACCCGTGCGGCCAGTCCCCCATCATTAACTCAGGAGCGAGCGGTATGACCTCTGTCAATGCAGGATCTGTGGTGTTTGAACATGTCGCGAAACGGTTTACCGGGTTTACCGCCTTACCCGATCTGTCGCTGACAGTAGAAGCGGGAACGCTGGTCACCCTGCTGGGGCCATCAGGGTGCGGCAAGACCACCACCTTACGGTTGCTGGCCGGACTGGAACATCCTGACGCCGGGCGCATTCTGATTGGTGGCAAAGATGTCACCCAGCTGCCTGCCAATGAACGCGATGTGGCGATGGTGTTTCAGTCTTATGCGCTGTTCCCGCATATGAGTGCGCTGGACAACATTATGTATGGCCTGCTGGCGTCCGGTATCAGTCGCCGCGAAGCACAGGATCGCGGCCGCGAAGGGCTGAAGCTGGTGGGACTGGAAAATCAGGGCCAGCGTCTGCCCGCTGAGCTGTCTGGCGGGCAGCAGCAGCGTATCGCCGTGGCGCGTGCGCTGGTGCTGGAGCCGCAGGTGCTGCTGCTGGATGAACCGCTGTCTAACCTTGATGAGCGACTGCGACGCCGGGTCAGGAGCGATATCCGCGACCTGCAACAACGGCTCGGCTTTACCGCAGTGTATGTCACCCACGACCAGGAAGAGGCGCTGGCGGTATCCGATAAGATAATTGTCATGAAAGAAGGGGATATTGCACAGCAGGGCGCACCGGAGACGCTTTATCGCGCGCCAAATTCTGTGTTTATCGCTGACTTTATGGGCGAAGCCAATATTCTGCCGTGTCAGGTTGAACAGGTCGAAGGCAGCGAGGCGTTAATCCTGCTGGGCAGCCAGCGCTATCGCGTACAGGGGGCAGGGGCGCGACCTGGCAATGCGCAGCTGTCGGTGCGTCCGCAATTTATCACCTTGCATGGTGAGGGACAGGGGGCGTTACAGGGGAAAGTGACGCACAGTACCTGGCTGGGCGATCACATCGAATACGAGGTTAACACCGAGCTGGGGCCACTGTTTATTATCGACTCACTGATGGAACAACAATTGCCATTATCAGCGTCCGTGGCGGTGGATTTTAAACCGCAAGGCATTGCGCTGATTGCTGGTTAACAGCCATAACAGGAAGGACAGACTATGAATGACGTTGATCAACATCATCTGCGGGCGCGACTCTCGTTAGCGGAAGCGGTCGCCCGCACCGGTGGCGAGGTGGCGCTGAACTGGTTTCACCAGCGTGAAACCCTGGTGGTGGAAACCAAACACGATTTACAGGATGTGGTGTCACGCGCGGATCGCGAAGTGGAGCAGCTGATTGCGGCGCGTATCCGCGAACAGTTTCCGCAGGATGGCTTCCTTGGTGAAGAGTACGGCCTGCAACCCGGCACCTCGGGTTACACTTGGGTGGTTGACCCGATTGATGGCACCAGCCCGTTCCTGAATGGCATGCCGAACTGGTGTGTCTCGGTGGCGGTAGTGCATGATGGTGTGCCGGTGGTTGGGGTGATTTTTGCCCCCTGTTTCCAGGAGTGCTATGTTGCGGCGCTGGGGGAGGGGGCAACGCTGAATGGCCGTCGCCTGCAGGTGGACCCGACCCGTACCCTGCAAAATCATGTCACGGGCTTTGGCGCCAACAGTCATGTCTCGCCGGAGAAAGTGGGGGAAATTATTGCCTCACTGCTGGCTGCAGGTGGCAACTTTGTCCGTCTCGGCTCTGGCGCACTGATGCTGGCGTGGGTGGCGGCGGGACGGGTGGTCGGCTACTACGAGCCTTATATGCATGCCTGGGATTGTCTGGCGGGTTACTGTCTGGTGAAAGAGGCGGGTGGCTGGTATCACCCGTTCAATACCGAAGGTGAGCGATTCCTGAAGGGGGCGCAGGTGCTGGCCGTCGCGCCGGGGGCGGAAGCGGATTTACGCAGAATTGCCGGACTCTGATCCGGCGCTTATCCGTTATCGCCACAGGCGAACAGCGAACCCGTCTGGTCATAACGGTCAGGCGGGTAACCAGCTACGCCGTTTTACCGTGCTCCATCACCGCTTTACTCAGTGACTCGATAATATAAATCACCGGGATTTGCGTGGTGATGTTGATCATCTCTTCGATGCGCGTCTGTTTCATAAAGTAGCACAGCTGAAAATCCGCCATATTGCTGAGCGGTGACTGAATATCACTGGTGATAGCGATAATTTCACAACCGGATTTTTTGAGTTTTGCTGCCAGCTCCAGCGTGGGTGGCGTTTCACCGGAAACCGAGAGCACAATCGCAATATCGCCCTGCCAGGCGTTTTCTGCCACAGGAAACACGCGAATTCAGATAATAAGTGCAACGCTTGGTCATGTGGATGGAGGGACGGTTAGCTACCGATAAGCTATCCTGCT
>NZ_CBFFRK010000040.1:0-34136 GCF_965644245.1 Erwinia sp. V71 | reverse complement strand
CGGGCATCGTGAAAAGTCTATGTCAAAGAAAGGGTTATGTTCTCATAATTGACGATTAAATCGCACCTTCCCTAATGCACAAATCATCATAACGCGCGGCATTTCTGGTTAAAGCCGCATTAACGCGGGTTTGTACACTAGACCCACTTTAATGCGGAGGTTCCATGAGTACAGTTATTGACAATTTTACGCGCCATAAAAGCGATCGCAGCTTTACCGATCAACCAATTGAAGAGGCGCTGCTGGAACGTATTATCAGCGCCGCCTGGCGCGCACCCACTTCAGTGAACTCGCAACAGGTCTCCGTTATCGTTTCCCGCAGCGCTGAAAACCGTCAGAAAATTTCTCATCTGGCTGGTGGCCAGCCGTGGATTGCCAAAGCACCGGTATTTCTGACTTTTGTGCTGGATATGCATAAAAGCGAACGTGCAATGGCGATGATCGATCAGCAGCAGATTGCGCATCAGAGCATCGAAAGCATCGTCGCTGGCGCGACCGATGTCGGCATTGCGCTGGCATCCGTGATGGCGTCAGCCCGCTCAGAAGGGTTGGGTGTGGTGCCGATTGGTGGTATCCGTCGTTCACCGCTGGAAATGGTTGAACTGGTGCAGCTGCCAAAACATACCTTCCCGCTGGCCGGTGTGGCGCTGGGCTATGTTGATGTGCCTGCGCATCAGAAACCACGTTTGCCGATCGAGACGTTTATCCATAACGAGACCTATCAGACGGCACACCTCGACGAAAAGATTGCGCAATATAACCAGCAAATCAGTCAGCACTGGCAGGATATTGGCCGTACTGATGGTGACAGCTGGAGTGAAAGCGTCGCCGGTTACTATCGCCATATCTATTTCCCGCATGTGCTGGACGCGCTGAAAAAGCAGGGATTTGGCAACGATAAATAACCCTGTGACATGATAAGAGGGCGGAGATATTCCGCCCTGTTGTTATTTTTTATCCTGCGACCAGGTCGCGCTGGCAACATCAACCTTTACCGGTAGCAGGCCAATACGGGTAAAAGTATCGGCCAGCGTCTGTTGCTGTGCAAACACCTCCGGCGTCATGCGCTGCGCCCCAAAAGGCATGCGTGCAATTGCCCGCAGCCAGATACTTTTCTCCAGGCCGGTGGACTGCGCCATAATACCTGCCGCATCGTCAGGATGCTGATTTGCCCAGTCGCTCAGCTGTTGCAGTTCCGTAATCACTTTCTGTGCTGTCTGCGGGTAACTGTCCGCAAACTGACGGCTGGCAAGATAGAAGGTGTAATGTGGTACCAGACCCTCGGCGTTTTTCACCAGCCGCGCACGGGCGTGGGTTTCCACTTCCGCATAATACGGGTCCCAGATAACCCATGCATCCACTGAACCACGCTGGAATGCGGCACGGGCATCTGCGGGTGGCAGATAAACCGGAGTGATGTCCTTATAGCTTAACCCGGCATCTTCCAGCGCCCGTACCAGCAGATAATTGACATCGGAACCTTTATTCAGCGCCACACGTTTACCTTTCAAATCCGCCACCGTTTTAACTGGCGAGTTTTCCGGCACCACAATCGCTTCGGTCTGCGGGTTGGCAGGTGAATGCGCCAGATAGACCAGGTCGGCTTTGGCAGCCTGGGCAAAGGTCGGTGGCGCATCGCCGGTCGCCGCCAGATCTATACTGCCAATATTTAACCCTTCGAGCATTTGTGGCCCGGCGGGGAATTCAATCCAGCGAACCTCAATACCCTGTCGTTTAAACTGCTCATCCAGTGTGCCGCGATATTTCAGCAGGGAGAAAATATTGGCCTTCTGGAAACCAATATTGACAGTTTTTGGTGCGTTTTCTGCCTGGGCCTGCGGCAGTGTACTGAGCAGTACAGCGGTCAGCAGACCGCTGAAGAGTGTCTTTTTCATGTTATGTTCCTGTTTGCTTTCTGGGGTGGCGGAAACATAACAAACCTGACGGCCGTCGCTTAGCGACGAAAAATCATATCATTAGCTTAAAAAATCATTCACGCCAGACGGCGTCGCGCACATTGATCGCGCGTGGCAGCAGACCAAGGGCATAAAAGCGATCAGCGATGGTTTGCTGTTCACGGATAATGGCCTGGTCCATACGTCGCGTCTGATGGCTGCGGCGCAACAGTGCATGGTGCAGGGATTGCGGTGTCAGTCCGAGCTCCACAGCGAGCAGCGCAGCGGCTTCTGTGCGATGGCTGTCGATATAGCGTCCGGTCTGTTCCAGTGCCGCAACCAGTTGTTGCAGCACATCGGTGGAATGTGCTGCGAAATCACGGTGCGCCAGATAGAACTGATGATTGCTGACGCGCCCGCTGCCGTTGGCAATGACGCGGAACTGGCCGCTCTGTTCCGCTTCGCTGAGCAACGGGTCCCACATCATCCATGCATCCAGCACCTGATGGTCGCTTTGCGTCAGTGGATATTTCGGCGGGGTATACACCACGCGGACATCATCGTCGGTCAGTCCGGCCTCATCGAGAATTTGCACCAGCAGATAATGCACATTAGACCCTTTATTGACCGCAATGCGTTTTCCGCGCAGATCGGCAATCTGCCGAATGGGACTGTCGGCAGCCACCACCAGCGCCACACTGTCTGGCGCCGGAGGCTCCCACGCCACATACAGCAGCTCGCTACCGCTGGCCTGGGCGAATACCGGAGGCGCTTCGCCAGTGGTACCGAAATCGATCTCACCACTGTTTAGTGCGTGCAGCAGTTGCGGTCCGGCAGGAAACTCGCTCCATAACACACTGATGCCGCTGGCGCTGAATTGCTGCTCCAGGCTCTGGCGTGCTTTAAGGATGCCAAGATTGCCAAACTTCTGATAACCAATACGTAATTCCCGGTCCGTCTGGCTGGAGGAGTGAGCACGTAAGGATCGCGCCGCCGTGCTGCGCCGGGGCTTAATCACCCCAAGATGACCGAGATGAGTGCGCAGTGTATGGCGGCTGACGCCCAGCAGCGCTGCGGCCTGCAACTGATTGCCATGGCTCAGTTCAAAGGCGTTGCGTACCAGCGCATCGGTCATGCGTTGCCAGATTTGTGTTTCACCTCGTTGCAACTGCTGGCGGATAAAACCGTCCAGCGCTGCGCCATCATCGGCGGCGACGGTACTGACAACATCGGGCTGCGTCGCTACAGACGACAGCCGCAACTGCTGGGGGGTAATCAGTGCCTCTTTGCTCAGCAATACCGCATTGTGCAGCGTGTTTTCCAGTTCGCGGATATTACCCGGCCAGGGATACGCCATCAGCAACGCCAGCGCATCGGCGCTAAGCCGTAACTGAGGTCGTCCAAGGCGGTGCGCATACAATGTCATAAAATGATCCGCCAGCAGGGGAATATCGTCACGTCGCTGACGCAGCGGCGGCAGACTGACTGCCGCAACATTAAGACGGTAATAGAGATCCTCACGAAAACGCCGCTGGTGAATCGCCTGTACCAGATCGACGTGTGTCGCGGCAATCACGCGCACATCGACCCTGACCGGACGGTGTGAACCGACACGCGTGACTTCGCGCTCCTGTAGCACGCGTAACAGTTTCACCTGCAACGGCAGGCTAAGCTCGCCAATCTCATCGAGCAGCAACGTGCCGCCATTTGCCGCTTCAAACCAGCCCGGCTGGCGCTCGCTTGCGCCAGTAAACGCACCTTTCTCATGCCCGA
Source organism: Erwinia sp. V71 (assembly GCF_965644245.1). Taxonomy (NCBI): domain Bacteria; kingdom Pseudomonadati; phylum Pseudomonadota; class Gammaproteobacteria; order Enterobacterales; family Erwiniaceae; genus Erwinia; species Erwinia sp. V71. Next base: position 30,468 of record NZ_CBFFRK010000040.1, on the reverse strand, counting down.
ACAGCTCTGACTCCGCCAGGCTTTCGGTTAATGCACCGCAGTTAACCGCCAGAAACGGTTGATCGCGGCGCGGACTGTGATGATGCAGCCAGCGAGCCACCACTTCTTTGCCACTGCCGGTTTCCCCCACCAGCAATACGGTGGCATCGGTGGGGGCGAGACGATCCAGCACTCCCTGAAAAGCGATGGAGGCAGGATCGATCAGTGCGGGACCCTGGTGATGCATAGCGAACTCCTGGTGATTGATCTGACGGTCACCATACCCTTTCGCACCGGTACCGGGCGAGAGGGAGAAAGGGGCACGTTGCTGCAAACGCAACAGCGAATGCGCTTTACCTGCCGCATTTGCAGCACGGCGCTGATCGCACTCCGTCTCAAAACCCTATGATTTTATTAAATAAATAAAAAATCACAGAGTGGCATGCTTCCTGCTATTGGCTTTATAACCAAACGTAAGGTATGAATCGAATAAATTCAGATAACGTTATATAGGAAAGAGATAATGAGCGAGCCTGCACAGGAAAACATTAACGTCTTCTGGTTTCTCCCCACCCATGGTGACGGACGCTACCTCGGCACCACTGAAGGTGGCCGTGCCGTGGATTTGGCCTATCTGCAACAGGTGGCGCTGGCCGCCGACAACCTGGGCTATTACGGCGTATTGATCCCGACCGGCAAAAGCTGTGAAGACTCATGGCTGGTCGCTTCGGCACTAGCACCAATCACCCGCCGTTTACGCTATCTGGTGGCGGTTCGTCCGGGTCTGCAACCGCCGAGCCTGGCGGCACGTATGGCGGCAACACTGGACCGGTTGTCGGAAGGGCGTCTGCTGATCAATGTGGTTACGGGCGGCGATCCCGTCGAGAACAAGGGGGATGGCATCTTCCTCAGCCACGCTGAACGCTATCAGGTCACCCATGAATTCCTCGATGTCTATTCCCGGCTGCTGAAAGGGGAAAAAGTCGACTATCACGGTGAGCATATTCATGTCGATGGTGCAGAAGTCCTGTTTCCTCCGGTACAGGAAAACGGGCCGCCACTTTATTTCGGAGGTTCGTCGCCGGCAGCGATAGATGTTGCTGCGCAGCAAATTGATACCTATCTCACCTGGGGTGAGCCACTGGATCAGGTGGCGGAAAAAATCGCGGTGGTGCGCGAACGCGCGCAGCAGCATGGCCGATCGCTCAGTTACGGCATTCGTCTGCATGTGATCGTGCGCGAAAGCGAGGAGGAAGCCTGGGCAGCAGCGGAGCGGCTGATTGCTCATCTTGATGATGACACGATTGCCGCCGCGCAGAAGATTTTTGCCCGTATGGATTCCACCGGACAGGCGCGGATGAGCGCACTGCATCAGGGCTCACGTGAACACCTGCGTATCGGCCCCAATCTGTGGGCAGGCGTCGGGCTGGTTCGTGGCGGCGCAGGTACGGCGCTGGTCGGCAACCCGCAGCAGGTGGCGGATCGCATTCGTGAATACCAGGCGCTGGGGATTAATAATTTCGTGCTGTCTGGCTATCCACACCTGGAAGAGGCGCATCGCTTTGCCGAACTGGTGATGCCGCTGTTGCCGTTGAGCAGCAACAGTGAGAAGCGCCAGCGCACGGTGAATACCGGACCGTTTGGCGAAACTATTGGTGGCGACCGCCGTCCTGACAAAACCGGTAAAACCGCCAGCGCCAGCTAACAGGGGAAAATGATGAACAACAAGCACCATCAGTATCACGACCTGTGGCTACCGCCGGAAACGGCGCAGGTCATCACCCGTGATGACGACGCTATTGCCGCGGCAAAAGCGGTGGCTGCCCTGGCGCTGCCCGGTGCCGTCGAACGTGACCGGGAGCGCGATTACCCGCTGGAAGCGCTGGCACTCTTCAGCCGTTCAGGTCTCGGCAGTATTTCCATACCGCGCGCCTTTGGCGGCGGAGGGTTGTCTTACCGCACCGTGGCAGAAGTGTTTCGTCTGATCTCTGCGGCTGACCCATCACTGGGACAGATACCGCAAAATCATTTCGGCATTATCCAGTTTGTGCTGGATGAAGGGACACTGGCACAGCAGGAGGCGATTTTTCAGGCGGTGATCGCGGGTCAGCGACTGGGCAACGGCGGCCCTGAAAAGCATACCCGCCATACCCGCGAAGTGCTGGCGCGCCTGCAACAGCAGGGTGATAAATGGCGTCTTACCGGCGATAAGTTCTACTCCACTGGCGCGCTGTTCGCTCACATTATCGTCACCACGGCGCTTGAAGATAACGACCAGCCGGTGATGGCCTTTATTCCCCGTCCGGCTGCCGGTTTGCAGGTTATCGATGACTGGTCTGGTATCGGGCAGCGCACCACTGCCAGCGGCACGGTGCGTCTGCAGGCGGTGGTGGTTGATCCGGCGTGGGTGATTCCGTTGCCAGACAGCCACAAACCGGGACTGCGCGGGCCGCTGTCGCAGCTGATTCAGGCGGCGATTGATGCCGGTATTGCCCGTGGCGCGTTTGATGAGGCGAGCGACTTTATCCGCCATCACTCACGGCCATGGGTGGATGCGGGTGTGGAACGCAATGCCGACGATCCCTATCTGCTGGCGGATGTGGGGCGTCTGCATATTGAGCTCCGCGCTGCTGATGCCTTGCTGCGGCGCGCTGCACAGGTGCTGGATGAGACCGATGTCAGCCTGTTAACGCCAGAAAGCGCGGCACAGGCATCGATTGCGGTGGCGGAAGCCAAAGTCCTCACCACGGAAGTGGCGCTGAAAGCCAGTGAGAAGCTGCTGGAGTGGGGCGGCAGCCGTGCGACCCTCAGTGTTCATGGACTTGACCGCCACTGGCGTAATGCACGTACCCATACGCTGCACGATCCGGTGCGCTGGAAATATCACGCCATCGGCAACTACTACCTCAACGGAATACTTCCGGTACGCCATGCCTGGATTTAAGGATGCCCCTATGACGACGACCCAGGTTAAACCCAAACAGCGCGCCAGCCTTATCAGCAGTGCGCAACAGGCAGTCAGTGTCGCACACGAGCTGGCACACCATTTTCGTCAGGGCGCGGCGTTGCGCGACAGCCAGCGTCAATTGCCGTTCAGCGAGCTGGAAACACTGTTTGCCTCCGGTTTAGGGGCGATCACTGTTCCTGCGCAGTTTGGCGGAGCAGCGCTCTCCAGTGCGGTGGTGGCACAGGTGATCGCCATTCTGTGTGCAGCGGACTCCTCGATTGGTCAGATTCCGCAGAACCATTTCTATGCGCTGGAGGTGTTGCGTGTTAACGGCAGCAGTAGCCAGCAACAGCGGCTGTACCTGGAGGTGCTTGAGGGTGTGCATCTCGGTAATGCACTGGCGGAGTTCAGTTCAGCTGCGGCACATTACCGCAGTACCGCCGTCCTGCCTGATGGCGACAGTTATCTGTTGCAGGGGCGCAAGTTTTACGCCACTGGCGCATTGTTTGCCGACCGCATCCCCACGGCGGCGAAAGATCGCGACGGGATAGAGCAGCTGATCTTTGTGCCACGTCATCAGCCCGGTGTGACAGTAACTGATGACTGGTCCGGTTTCGGCCAGCGCACCACAGGCAGCGGTACAGTCATCTTTGATGCCGTCCGCATCGATGGTGACGATATCGTGCCATTTCAGAGTGCCTTTGAACGACCAACCAGTGTCGGCCCGTTTGCGCAGTTGATGCACGCGGCGATCGATCAGGGCATCGCCCAGGCGGCGTTCCGCGATATGCTCGATTTCATCAACCAGCGCGCACGTCCCTGGCCGGATGCCGGTGTGGAACGCGCCAGCGACGATCCTTTATTGATCGACCGCGTCGGCCAGCTTGCCGCGCGCTTGCAGGCTGGCGATGCACTGTTGCAGGAAGCGGGAGAAGCGGTGGATGCCGCCCAGCGGCATCTGGATGCTTACCATGTCGCGGAGGCGTCGGTACGGGTGGCGGAAGTTCGCGCCTGGACCACCGAGCTGTCGCTGGCGGCAGGTAATCTGTTGTTTGAACTGTCCGGCAGCCGCGCGGCACTGCGCGAGCATAATCTCGACCGTCACTGGCGCAACGCACGCACGCATACGCTGCACGATCCGGTGCGCTGGAAATATCCGGCGATTGGTAACTATGTGCTGAATGGCGTGCTGCCCGCGCGCAGGGGGACGCTATGAGTCGCCAGCGGAAACAGGTGTTACTCAACGCCTTTAATATGAACTGCGTGGGGCATATTCATCATGGTATGTGGACGCATCCGCAGGATCGTTCTGTCGAATTCAACTCGCTGAATTACTGGCTGGATCTGGCACGGTTACTGGAACGCGGGCTGTTTGATGGTCTGTTTATTGCCGATATTCTCGGCGTTTATGACGTCTATCAGCAGGGCATTGGCCTGACCGCCAGCGAGTCGATTCAGTTACCGGTTAACGATCCGCTGCTGCTGGTATCCGCGATGGCCAGTGTCACGGAACATCTCGGTTTCGGCGTGACCGCTAATCTCAGCTATGAGTCGCCTTATCCCTTTGCCCGCCGCTTTTCCACTCTCGACCATCTCACCAATGGCCGCATTGGCTGGAATATTGTCACTGGCTATCTCGACAGCGCCGCACGGGCAATGGGGCAGCATGAGTTGACCCGCCACGACCGTCGTTATGACCAGGCTGATGAGTTTCTCGATGTGGCGTACCAGCTGTGGGAAGGCAGCTGGCAGGATGATGCCGTGGTGGCGGATCGTGAGCGCCGTCTGTATGCCGATGCCAGCAAAATCCACCCGATACGGCATCAGGGGGAGTTTTATCAGCTGGAGGGCTATCACCTGTCTTCACCTTCACCACAGCGTACACCATTACTGTTTCAGGCAGGCAGTTCCGCACGTGGTATGCGTTTCGCGGCGCGACATGCCGAGTGCAGCTTTGTTAATGGTCGCACGCCAGAGGCGATGCGCAGTCAGGTACAGATGCTGCGCCAGCTGGTGCAGGAAGCCGGGCGACAGGCAGACGATCTGAAGATCTTTATGGGCGTGGCGGTCATTGTCGCGCCGACAGAACGCGAAGCACAGGAGAAACAGCGTGAGTATCTGCACTATGCCAGTCCGGAAGCGGGCATCGCGCATTTTTCCAGTTCGATTGGTATCGATTTAGCGCGTTTTACGCTGGATGAGCCGATTCAGACCGGCTCGACGCGGGCCATTGAATCAGTCAGCCAGAGCTATAACGGCTGGACGCGGCGACGTCTGCTGGAACAGCACGCGCTCGGTAGTCGCTATCCGTTGATTGTCGGCGAACCGGGTCAGGTAGCGGATGCCTTGCTGCGCTGGGTGGATGATGCTGGTATCGACGGATTTAACCTGACACGCATCCTCAATCCACAAAGTTACCACGATTTTATCGACCTGGTGGTGCCGGAACTGCAACAGCGTGGCCGCTACAAAACCGCTTACCAGCCCGGTTCACTACGTAAAAAACTCTTTCATCATCACCGTTTACCTGCAAGCCATCCGGCCGCCAGCTGGCGTGTTCGGGCATAACAATGAAACCATCACCCAATAAGGAAGCATCATGACAGTAAGCCAGTTTGCGAAACACATTATTCTCGCCGGACTGCTGAGTGCCAGCAGCGTGGCGCTGGCGGCAGAGTATTCCGGCCCGTTAAAAGTCGGTACTACCGCTGCATTTGCGCCACCGCTGGAAGTGGCGGTCGCCGAAGCGAAAAAACAGGGACTGGAGGTCGAACTGGTGGAGTTCAGCGACTGGATTGCACCGAATGTCAGTGTGGAGAATGGCGATATCGACGTGAATCTGTTTCAGCATCAGCCGTTCCTCGACAATGCCAATCAGCAGAGTGGTTCGCACCTGGTGAAATATGCCCCTGCGATCCTCAATAACGTTGGCCTGTATTCGAAAAAGCATACTGCGATCAGTCAGATTCCTGATGGCGGGACGGTCGCTATCGCCAATGACACCATTAACGGTGGTCGCGGTCTGTTACTGCTGCAAAAGGCCGGGTTGATAAAGCTGAAGCCGGGTTCCGGGATTAAGTCAACGGTCGACGATATCGTGGAGAACCCGAAACATCTGAAGATTATTGAAGTGGAAGCGGTGCAGCTGTCGCGCACACTGGATGAAGTGGATTTAGCGCAGGGCTATCCGCACTACCTGCGCTCAGCAGGCACTATCGACCCAAATAATGCGCTGCTGTTTGACGGCCTGGAAAACCCGGAATACGTGATCCTGTTTGTCATTCGTGACGGTCATCAGGATGATCCACGCCTGCGTAAATTTGTTGATATCTATCAGCATTCTCCGGTAGTGCGCGCCAGTCTCGATAAATTCTACGGCAAGCTGTATGTGCCAGGCTGGAGTCAGTAATGATAGTAAGTGTGGTCTGGCCGGAGGCTGAAGATCGCACTGCGCAAGGCGTCGCCGTCGCAGGCGGCGCAGTGCATGTGGCGATTCATAGTCTGTATAAACGTTACCCGGGACAGCAGGTGGATGCCCTGCAAAATGTTGATCTGCGGATTCGACGTGGGGAGATTTTTGGCATTATCGGCCGCAGTGGTGCGGGTAAGTCGTCACTGATTCGTTGCCTTAACCGGCTTGAAGACCCCACTGCCGGTCAGGTGGTGGTGGATGGCGTCGACATTGGCAGCTTGTCGGCGACCGATCTGGTGCACTGGCGGCGCAGCACCGGGATGATTTTCCAGCATTTCAACTTACTCTCGGCGAAAACGGTGCGACAGAATATAGACCTGCCGCTGCGGGTGGCGGGTGTGCCGCCTGCTGAGCGGCGGCGAAAAGTGGATGAGCTGCTGAAACTGGTGGGGCTGGAAGAACGTCAGTATGCGTATCCCGCTCAGCTGTCCGGCGGGCAAAAACAGCGGGTGGGGATTGCCCGGGCACTGGTGCACGATCCGCAGCTGCTGCTGTGCGATGAAGCGACGTCTGCACTCGACCCGGAAACCACCCGATCCATTCTCATGCTATTGCGCGATATCAATCGCCAGAAGAAAATTACTATTGTGCTGATCACCCATGAAATGGATGTGATTCACGATCTGTGCCACCAGGTGGCAGTGCTGGAGCGCGGTGAAGTGATTGAACAGGGGCCTGTCTGGCAGGTGTATGGTGATCCACAGCAGGACACCACGCGTATTCTGCTCAATCCACTGCGCGACAGCCTGCCGGAAGCCCTTGCCACACAGCTGACTGAACAGCCGCAATCACCGCAGTCGCGCGCTTTACTGTGTCTGAATTACACCGGACAGGGCGCGCAGCCGCAACTCAGTGCACTGACCGCGGCACTGGGCAGTGATATTACGCTGTTACAGAGCAAACTCGAATGGGTTCAGGGACGGCAGGTTGGACAGATCCTGCTGCTGGCTGCCGCTCAGGCAGAGCCGTTATCGCTGCCGCACCACGCCACTTTTGCTGATCGTATTGGAGTCCTGGGTTATGTCACTGCAACCTGAACGTTTATGGTATGGCTTTCTCGACACGCTGCTGATGGTGGGAGCATCGTCACTGGCAGCACTGCTGTTGGGGTTACCGCTGGCCGTCATTCTGGTGATCACCGACCGCGATAATCTGTTTTCCCGTCCGTTGCTGAATCGTCTGCTGGGCTGGCTGGTGAACCTGTTTCGTTCGATCCCGTTTCTGATCCTGATGGTGGCGCTGATCCCGTTTACCCGGCTGATTGTGGGCACGACCTATGGCGTCTGGGCGGCAACGGTACCGTTAACGCTGGCCGCCACGCCATTCTTTGCCCGTATTGCTGAAGTCAGCCTGCGCGAGGTGGATCGTGGACTGGTGGAGGCGGCACAGGCGATGGGTTTTCATCGCTGGCATATTATCTGGCATGTTTTACTGCCTGAGGCTCGTCCCGGTATCGTCAGCGGGTTTACCATTACGCTGGTCACGATGATCAACGCTTCGGCGATGGCGGGTGCTATTGGCGCCGGAGGGCTGGGTGATCTCGCTTATCGCTATGGTTATCAGCGTTTTGACAGTCAGGTCATGATTACCGTGATTGTGGTGCTGGTGGCGCTGGTCACACTGCTGCAGTTCTTTGGTGATCGTTTATCGCGCCGTCTCAATCATCGTTAAGGAAGGTGCGATTTAATCGGTGGGGTTCAGTGGAGTCCTTAGCTGTATTAGGGAAGGTGCGATTAATTCGATGGGAACCATTTTTTCGTCCTGTCATCGTATGGTAAATGAACAAAGAACCGCCCAAAACACTGAAAACGATAGATGAACGGCAATCATTGTAGTCATGAACAGAACTTTGAATGATTAAATCGCACCTTCCTTAGCAGACCAACAATAAAAATAATGGCAATAATCCACAGTACAATCTTCATTCTATTTTCCTCGCCAGTTAGCCCAACCTGTATGTTGCGCCCGTATTTTAAGTATAGTTGAAGATTCTGATTACAGCCGATCCAGGCACTTTTTCTTCTGCTGATGGACTGCCATAAATATGCGGACAGGATCACGTGTCGCAACATTCCTCCCTGCGCAGTTTCCCCCCCGCGCCTCTGGCGACTAAACTTAACGCGTGGCTCGGGCCTCAGTTGTTATGAACAAATCAACCCGGTAACGAGGAGATCATATGAGCACGATTGACACACATATGGGAAGGTACTGCCTGAAAGCGCAGGATGCGGGCAATCACATCAGAGGCACCATTGCGATTAGTGATGAGGGTGGTACCACGCTCAGTATGCAGGAGTTCGATGAGCACTACCTGGACGACGTGGTGAATAATGTTATCTATCCAGTAACCGGTGGCAATCGCGATATCACCCGAGTGCTACGCGATGAAATGTTAAAGGCTGGATTCCAACAGCCGCATTAAGATTCTTTTCTCGGGTCATCCCTGGTGGCCCGAGTTATTGTTTCCTCTCTACCAGTAAAAAAACCGGAGAGGTTGCCCGCTCCGGTTCGTTCAGCGCACGTACGACGTGTTAAATCACATTCGCCAGCAGCAGACATCCCACCAGACCACACACGGAAATAATGGTTTCCAGTGCCGACCAGGAACGGATGGTCTCGCCAATCGTCAGGTTAAAGTACTCTTTAAACAGCCAGAAACCTGGGTCATTCACGTGTGAGAAGATGACACTGCCGGAACCGACGGCAATCACCATCAGCTCCGGGCTGGCGCCGGTGGTGACGATCAGTGGCGCCACAATCCCCCCGGCGGTAATCGCCGCAACGGTGGCAGAACCCAGCGCGATACGCAGTACCGCCGCGATACCCCATGCCATCAGAATCGGCGACACATCGCTGGCGTGCATCAGACTGGCGATATATTTATCCACGCCGCTGTCCACCAGCACCTGTTTAAAGGCGCCACCACCACCGATAATCAGCAGCATCATGGCGATGATTTTAATCGAGCTGCTCAGCGTCTCCATTACCTGATCCATACTGCGACCACGGTTGAGACCAAAGGTGAAAATCGCGATCAGCACGGCAATCAGCGTCGCCATAATCGGGTCACCAAAGAATTCCGCATACGGCAGCAGTACGTGACCTTTCGGCAGCACCATTTCCGCGACGGCACGCAGCGCCATCAGAATCACGGGCACCAGTGCAGTCCAGACGCTGACGCCAAATCCTGGCATTTCTTCTTCAGTAAAGGTTTTCGGGTTATACAGACCCTGCGGGATCGGTTTATCGATACTTTTCAGGAAACGTGCATACACCGGACCAGCCAGAATCACGGTCGGAATTCCCAGCAACGTACCAAACAGCAGGGTTTTACCCATATCGGCATTAAACAGCGTGGCGATAGCCGTCGGGCCTGGGTGTGGTGGCAGGAAACCGTGAGTCACGGACAACGCGGCAGCCATCGGGACACCGACAAACAGCAGCGGCACGCGGGCAGATGCCGCGATGGAGAACACCAGCGGCAGCAGCAGCACAAAGCCCACTTCATAGAACAGAGCGAAACCGACGGTAAAGCCGGTCAGCACCACCGCCCACTGAATATGCTTAGGACCGAATTTATCGATCAGCGTGGTGGCAATGCGCTGCGCGCCACCGCAGTCGGCCAGCAGCTTACCCAGCATGGCACCGAATCCCATGATCAGCGCCAGGCCGCCCAGGGTTCCGCCAACACCGGCTTTAATTGAGCTAATCACTTTATCTACCGGCATTCCCTGCATAATACCGACTGCCAGCGCAACCAGTATCAGTGACACAAATCCGTTCAGTTTCCAGCGAATCATCAGCAACAGCAACAAGGCTACGCCAATGGCGACGATGACTAAGGGCATACATTCTTCTCCGGTGCGCCATCAGTCATGCTGATGGCGGCATATTTATCATTATTACCGGCGCCGCAGGCAGAGCGCCGGGTCAGAATACAGGATGACAGCTGCAGATAGCACAGGCTGTTACCGATAACATGTTAACGGTAACATTCACGCAGTGTAATCCGTCTGTGGCGGGGAATTTACATTTTGAGATGATGATCAAAGTTTTGAAATGTGACACCGCTGCGCCTTTTTCGCGCCATCAGTGGCGTGATACTGCTAGACTGTCCGCCTGGTTCAGAACGGAACAGGAGGGAATACCCGATGAATATCAGTCTGATGCTTTCCAATCAACACACCTTTTTCGGTCACGGCAGCCTGAAAGAATTAGTGCCGCTGCTGAGCGCAACGCCGCTGCCCACCCTGCTGTTCTGTGGCCGCTCATTTTTGCAGGGCGCGGCTTATGCAGCCCTGAAACCGCAGCTGGATCCGCTGCTGACCGGCCATGAAATTGTCAGCCATGAAGCTTCCCCGGCGGAACTCGATGCCTAGGTTGCCCGCTGGCGCGGTAAGGTTTCACGCGTGGTCGCGATCGGCGGTGGCAGCGTGCTGGATGCAGCGAAAGCCTTTGCTGCATTAAGTGAGCACCCACTTAACACCCTGCGCTATCTGGAGAAGGTCGGCGACAGCAAACTCAGCGGTAAAACCCTGCCGCTGATCGCCATCCCCACCACCGCAGGAACCGGCAGTGAAGTGACACAAAACGCGGTGGTGACTGACAAAGATGAAATTAAGGTGAAAGCCTCACTGCGCCACGCCAACTTTGTGCCACAGGTTGCTATCCTTGATCCGCAGCTGCTGCAGGGCGCATCCGATCATGTGCTGGCCTGCTGCGCCATCGATGCCTTTACCCACCTGTTTGAAGCGTATCTTTCCAGCAAAGGCAACGCGTTTACCCGTCAGCTGGCGCTCAGCGGCATGCAGGCTTTTGTCGCTGGCTGGCCTGCGCTGAATCAACCGGGAGAGCAAGGCGATCAGGCGCGTGAGCAGATGATGATTGCCTCCTGGCTCGGCGGCGTCAGCCTGAGCAGCGCTGGCTTAGGGGTCATTCACGGTATTGCCGGTGAACTGGGGGCGATTAAGGATTACCACCACGGCGAAGTCTGCGGCCGCCTGCTGTTTCCTTTCTTAACCCTGCTAAATGAAAGTGAGCATCCACTTCAGAGGCAACTGATGAGCGAACTGGCACGGCAGCTGTTTACCAGCCACAACGACACTCCTGCTCTGCAGCTGTCATCCTGGCTGCAGGAGCATGCCATTACCCCATTCTGGCAACCGGCACAGGCACTGAATGAAGCCGAAAGACAATGGATTCTGGCACGTTCCAATAGCAAAAATTCGCTGGTGACTTACACGGAGCAGCAGCAACGCCACATGCTGGATGCTGGCTGGCCGGTCTGATTGCCACCGGGTGCCGGAGATGGAAAACGGCAAATGTCCGGGACTGGCAGCAGTCCCGGATAACAGCAACGTTTACTGCATGCAGTGCGGACACTTTTTCGCGGCAGAGTAGTAGAGTTTTGCCGTCTGCCATGCATTATGCGGTGTGTAGAAACTGCCCAGAAAAACGCGGGCATCCTTTTTGTCTGGCATCCGGCCACAGCCCTGAATGTGAACTTCATGAAACCCGTTTTTTTGCGGCATCCTTGTCACATAATAATATGCGCACATAATCAGCCCTCACGGTTTAGGTTTTACAGCCATGAGGATTATACGCCTGCTAATTAACGTAACTGGCCGGACTGTCGCATTTCTGTCACTTTAGATTTTTTGAGGGATTGAAGGGGCGAAAAAACAGTATTTGGCTCACAGATTCGCGTCGGTATTCACGCATTCTGCTGCTGATATGTTGAATTATGCTGATTTTCAGCTAGAAGAAAGGCGGCAAAAGCGCCGCCTTTTCATGTACGCAGGAGCCTGACTGCGCCTGCACGATTCATAACAACCGTTAAATCTTATTCCCGTTCGAGGCAATCACCTGCTGATACCAGGTAAAGCTTTTCTTACGTGAACGCGCCATTGAACCGGTGCCATCATCATGTTTATCCACATAGATAAAGCCGTAGCGCTTACTGTACTGGCCGGTGGTAAAGGAGACGCAGTCGATACAACCCCACGGCGTATATCCCATCAAATCGACGCCATCTTCAATGACCGCTTTCTTCATCTGTTCAATATGGGCGCGCAGATAGGCGATGCGGTAATCGTCATTAATCTGGCCATCGGCTTCCACTTTATCGACCGCACCAAAGCCATTCTCCACAATAAACATCGGCTTCTGATAGCGCTCATAGAACGCATTCAGCGTGTAGCGCAGGCCGACCGGATCAATCTGCCAGCCCCACTCGGACGCCTGTACGTGCGGGTTTTTCACGCTGCCCTGGAAACCGGCAATCGCATCGCCGCCCGCGTTGTCCTTCGCGGCATACTGCACGGCGTTACTCATGTAGTAGCTGAAACCGAGGTAATCCGCGCTGCCTTCACGCAGGATCTGCTCATCGCCCGCTTCCATCGCAATGTGATATCCCTTACGTGCCCACTCCGTGAGAATATAAGACGGGTAGTAACCGCGCAGTTGCACATCGCCAAACAGATGACGTTCACGCATCGCTTCCTGCGCAAACATCACATCATCGGGATGGCAGGACCACGGATAAAGCGGCACCAGCGCCAGCATACAGCCGATCTTAAACTCAGGATTGATCTCATGGCCCAGCTTCACCACTTTGGCGCTGGCGACAAACTGGTGGTGCAGCGTCTGATACATCGCCTGCTCCGGCTGCGGATGGTCTTTAAAGATCACCCCGGAACAGCAGTAGCCAAACAGCGGGTATTGCCAGTTGCGCTGGTTATTGATTTCGTTAAACGTCATCCAGTATTTCACTTTATGGCGATAACGCTTCAGCACCACTTCGCTGTAGCGGACAAAGAAATCCACCACTTTACGGTTTACCCAGCCGCCATACTCTTTCACCAGGTGATACGGCATCTCAAAGTGCGACAGCGTAATCACTGGCTCAATTTTATGTTTCAGCAACTCGTCGAACAGATCATCGTAAAACTGCAGACCCGCCTCATTGGGTTGCTGCTCGTCGCCATTAGGGAAAATACGTGTCCAGGAGATCGAAGTACGGAAGCATTTAAAACCCATTTCGGCAAACAGCGCGATATCCTGCTTATAGTTGCCGTAAAAGTCGATCGCTTCGTGATTCGGGTAACGGTAACCAGGCTGCACGCCATCGGTAATCACCCGATCCACACCATGTGCGCCGCCGGAAAGCACATCACAAATGCTGACGCCTTTACCACCCTGATCCCAGCCACCTTCAACCTGATGCGCCGCGACTGCGCCGCCCCACAGAAAGCCTTGCGGTAATTGTTGCTCAGACATTTTGTATCCTTCTTGCATGCTAATAAACAGTGCTGACAGTCAGCAGAATTAATAATCGACGCCTTCAGACAGATTCTGACCATTGGTCTGAATCACACGCTGATACCAGCTGAAACTTTTCTTTTTAAAACGCGCCAGATCTTTCAGATCGTGTTCATCGCGATTGACGTAGATAAAGCCGTAGCGCTTGCGAATCCCCTGGTGAGTGCTCACCAGATCGATAGCCGACCACGGGCAGTAGCCAAACAGCTCAACACCATCGGAAATCGCCAGCTGCAGCTGTTCGATATGGTCGTGCAGATACGCGATACGGTAATCGTCATGCACTTTGTTATCCGCGGTCAGCTCATCAAACGCACCGAGGCCGTTTTCAGTGACGATCAGAGTCAGGCGATAGCGTTCATAAATCTGGCGGGCAGTAATACGGAAACCGACCGGGTCGATATACCAGTTAAACTGGTTTTTCTTCAGCCAGCGGTTCTCCACGCCGACATACACAATGGTATCAATCCCGGCCAGTTGCTGATCGAGCAACTTACCGGCTTCCTGTTCGCCATTGCTGTACGGCAGATCGGCACCCACGGTGGCGGAAGCGTAGTAGTTAAAGGCGATAAAATCGGGTTTGCCCTGACGCAGAATAGCCATCTCCTGCTCAGTAATGGTCGGCAGATAACCCTTCTCACGCATAAAGCTCCAGGCCACCGCGTTGTAATGGCCGAAACACGCCAGATCGAGGTACAGCCAGTTGCGGATCGAAGTAAAATTATTCGCCGCCAGCACATCTTCCGGACGCGAAGACGCGGGATAGACGCAGGAGATATTCGGTGCCGGGCCAATCTTCGCCTGCGGCAGCATCTCGTGACAGGCAATCATCGCCTTCGCCTGCGCCAGCATCATATGGTGGTTCTGCTGGTACAGCGTTTTCTGCGGGTCCGGCGTGCCAGGCGGCAGCGTACCAATGACGTCCCCTTTCAGGATCATCATGTTCTGCTCGTTAATCGTCAGCCAGTAATTCACCCGATCGCCGTACAGCTCAAACGCAGTACGCGCAAAGTGGACAAAAGCATCGATGGTCGCCGGATCTGACCAGCCGCCCTTCTCCTGCAGCGCCCAGGGCAGATCAAAGTGATACAGCGTCACCAGCGGTTCAATATTATGGTGACGCAGTTCATCAATCAGTTGCTGATAAAACGCCACACCTTCGGCATTCAGCTCACCGCTGCCCTGCGGGAACAGGCGGCTCCAGGCGATGGAGAAACGGTAGGTTCTTAACCCCAGTTCAGCAAACAACGCCACATCCTGCTTAAAGCGGTGATAGTGATCGCTGGTGACGGTGAAATCAGTGATTTTGTCGCTAAAAGTGGCTTTATCGATCACTGACGGACCTTTCCCGCCTTCATTCCACGCACCTTCAACCTGATAGGCTGAGGTTGAGGCTCCCCAGAGAAAACCGTCAGGGAATGGCGTTAACTGCTGATGTTTCATCCTTTTCTCCTGTTATTTAGCCTGTTTCAGTGCGGCAATTTCCCGATGCAACGCAATGATCTCTTCTGCCAGTTCACGGCACAGCATGGCGTTCATTAAATGGTCCTGTGCGTGCACCAGAATCAGATTCACCGGGATCTTGCCGCAGCCTTCATCGGCACCGATCAGGGTGGTCTGAATCTTATGCGCCGCTTTCGCTGCCGCACTGGCGGCAGTCAGCATGCTGTCCGCGGTCGCCCAGTCATAGTTACGTGCCGCCCGCAGCGCTTCCATCGACATCGAGCGCGCTTCACCCGCCTGGATAATCAGTTCCATGACGGTGGTTTCATCGAGTTCCATTATTTGCTCTCCACGGTTTCTAAGCTCTCAGCTTCCTGTTCCAGCAGCTGGCGCTCATACATTTTGAAGAAGGGGTAGTAAATCAGCGTCGACACGCCAATCAGCACCAGCACGAGGATAATCGCGCGGAAGTCCCAGCCAGTGGACCAGGCGGCGCCAATTGGTCCTGGTGTGGTCCACGGTGCCAGCGACACCACATGATTCACCAGGTCGGTGCGGGTGGCAGTCCAGGCGATAATCGCATTCACCAGCGGTGCGGTAATAAATGGAATGAACAGCAGTGGGTTCATCACGATCGGCGAACCAAAGATGATTGGCTCATTGATGTTAAACATGCCCGGGATTAGCCCCAGTTTACCAATCGAACGCAGATGCACTGAGCGGCTACGCAGATACAGCAGCACCAGCCCCATCGTGGCACCCGAACCACCCACGACGATAAAGAATTGCCAGAACGGCTCGATAAAGATCTGGGTGATCGGCTCGCCTGCGTTCAGCGCCTGCTGGTTGATGCCGAGGTTAGTCAGCCAGAATGCCTGCAGAATGCCGCCAACAATGACCGCGCCATGGATGCCGGCAAACCACAACAGGTGGCACAGCAGTACGGCGATCAGCACCGCAGGCAGGGAGTCCGATGCCGAAATAATCGGGGCGAAAATCGCCATGATCGCCTGCGGGATCAGCATATTAAACTCGCTCTGCATCCACAGACTGAGCGGGAACAGCGTCAGGAAAATAGCCAGAATCGGGATTAACAGATCAAATGACTGACGGATCTTCGGCGGCACCTGCTCCGGCAGCTTAATACCGATATTGTGTTTTTGCAGGAAGTGCATCAGTTCCGTGGTATACAGCGCGACCAGAATGGCGGTAAAAATCCCCTCGCCGCCCAGTGAACCGACGGGCAGAGATTTCCCCACCTGCGGCGACGCCACCAGCAGGAATGACATCAGTGACAGACAGGCGGCCATAAAGCCGTTCATTTTATAGCTCTGCGCCAGGTTATACGAAATACCCGCCGCGATATACACCGCCATCACGCCCATGGTCATGTTGTACGGCATCATGATTTGTTCAGAATAGCGCGCCACCATATCCAGCCACCAGCGGGCGAATGCCCACTCGCTGTCAGCGCTAAATGGCGGATGCGCAAACAGCAGCATAAACGACCCGACAATCAGGAAAGGCATCGATGAGATGAAGCCGTCTTTAATCGCCACGACATGGCGCTGACTGGACAGTCTGGCGGCAATCGGGCTGATTTTATTTTCGATAACGCCGAATAATGCTTCACTGAATGCGCTCATTATTATTCTCCGCGAGAGTGGATCAACGCCAGTGCGTCCTGCAACACTTTCTTGCCATTCATCATGCCGTAATCCATGGTATTAATTACCGCAACTGGCTTGTTTTTCTCTGCGGCAAGAGTCTGGAACTCAGCGAATTTATACTTAATTTGCGGCCCCAGAAGGCAGACATCAAACTCATCAATTTTGTCGGCGAAGTCGTCGAAACTTACGGCTTCCACCAAAACATCAAGCTCTTGTTCTTTCGCTGATTTTTCCATTTTCTGCATCAGCATACTGGTGGACATCCCGGCCGCACAGCACAGTAGTATTTTATTCATTTGCTATCCCCCGTCTTGTTGTTTCCCTTGATTTAGACAAATCGACCATGAATCTGCAACCGGTTTCAGATTAGTTTTCATATTTTGTGAGCCGCTTCGCAAAGGGCCATGAAAGGATTAATAAAAGTGTCAAACAGGCGTGTATGAAGTCAAAAAGAAAATATACTCAAGGCAGAAAAATAATTACCCAGTCAGTAAGGATAATATTTAAAATTAAATTCATAGCTAATAAAAACATTGCGTGAATATTTCGTCAGCCAGGTGGATACGGTAAACTTCCCCGATTGCTTTTCAATGCAGGAAACGAGTATGACAACCATGCTTGACGTGGCCAGAAAGGCCGGAGTTTCCAAGGCGACGGTGTCACGCGTACTTGCCGGAAATAGCTATGTCAGTAAAACCACGCGCGATCGCGTGTTCAAAGCGATTGAAGAGACCGGTTATCGCCCTAATCTGCTGGCGCGCAATCTGGCGACACGCAAATCACAAAGCATCGGCCTGGTGATCACCAATACGCTATATCATGGCCCCTACTTCAGCGAACTGATGTTCCAGACCGCCACGGTGACGGAAAACCACGGCCGCCAGCTGATCCTTGCCGATGGCCGCCACAGTGCTGAAGAAGAGCGCCAGGCGATCCAGTTCCTGCTCGATCTGCGTTGTGATGCCGTGATCATCTATCCGCGCTTTCTGACACCTGACGAAATGGATGAGATCATCGAACAACATACGCAGCCGATTATGGTGGTCAACCGCCGGCTGACGCGCCATGTGGCTAACTGTGTGTATGCTGACCATCTGCAGGACAGCTATGATGCGGTGAACTATCTGATTCAGCAGGGGCATCGCGAGATCGCGCTGATCACCGGCGTGGCAGGCTCGCCAACCAGCGACAGCCGTTTGCACGGCTATCAACAGGCGTTGAGTGACAATGGCATTGCGTTCGATCCGGCGCGGGTGGATGCCGGAGACTGGTCACCCGAGAGTGGCAAAAATGCCGCGGCGCGTCTGCTGGCAAGCGGCGTAACCTTCAGCGCCCTGGTCGCCAGCAATGATGATATGGCAACGGGTGCAGCACGAACGTTTTATCAGGCGGGTATCCAGGTGCCACAGCAGATTTCCCTGCTGAGTTTCGATGATATTTCGCTGGCGTCGGTCTTTATTCCGTCGCTCACTACCGTGCGCGTACCGGTCGCGGAAATGATTAAAGATACCCTCGATCGACTGGTGAATTTACTGGAAAGCAAAACCAATCCGCCTTTTACCCCCTTCCGCGGCAAACTGATTGTACGCGAGTCCGTTCAGGCGATAACCCCGCAGGCAGCAGCAACTCGCTAAGCACCCTGCTGTCCGCTGCGCCAGTCTGCATCAGACTGGCGTCAGCAATGCCTGTCAGCGCGATGAAGGCCAGCTGATCAGCACTATCCCGATGAAAATCAGCGTCACACCACCCAGCGCCTCCCAGGAAAAACGTTCCTGCAGTCCCGGCAGCCACAACGCAGCGCCCCACACCAGGATATAGCTCAGACTCAGCAGCGGATAGGCACGACTCAGTCTGATACGGTGCAGCGCCATCACCCAGCACAAGGTTGACAGCACATACGCCGCCAGACCCGCGCCGAGCGCCAGCGCCCCCGGCGTCAGCGCACGCATGGCCTGCCACAACAGCGTGATATCACTGACTGCAGGCAGCTGCACCATCGCCCATCGCATACTCAGCTGGGCCACACTGACCAGCACAATACTGAGCGCCGCCCACAGATAGCCGGTCATGCGCTCACGCCCAGCGTCACAATGCCGGCGATAATCAGCAGGATACCCATGCTATGACGCAGCGTAATGCGCTCCTGCCACAGCCAGCGCGCCGCCAGCGTCACCAGAATAAAGTTCATGCTCAGCATCGGATACGCAACACTGACAGGCGTCTGCTGTAACACCAGCAGCCAGACCAGCATCGCCCCGCCAAGCAGCAACAGGCTGGCAGCAAGCCACAACAGCAGATAGCCCGCACGCCATCTGGCACCGCCATGACGCGTCGCCTGTTTCTGACACAACTGGCTGGCGCAGCTCAACAGACTGGCGATAACAATCAGCAGCATATTCATGGCTGCTGATTGTAGTGATACAGCATAAAGCGCCCCTGACGATAGACGACATCAGCCTCTGGCAGACTGGCCGGGCCGCCTTCATCATCGCGATCCAGCAGCAGTACCAGAGCCACACTGCCACTGTGCCGCTGCTGTGCCAGCCAGCCCGGGAAAGCGGCGGCATCGATCAGACGTGAACGGGCATCCGGGTAGCGCAGGCCATATGCCAGCTCACCAGACTCTTCAAACAGATTGATATCACTGCGTTTCATTTCCCAGGCCAGCGCTGCCGCAACACCGGGACTGTCCGCCAGGATATAACGACTGCTGGCAAGTTCATTGCGTACAGCAGTAATAAACGCCTGTGGCTGCTTAGCGTTCTCAACCCGTTGCGGGATCGCCTGACCAACCAGTAACGCCAGCCCCAGCGGGCAAAGCACCGCCAGCGGCCAGCGCCGCGGCGTGGCATACAGACTCAGCCCGCCCATCAGCGCCCAGAACAGGAAGATCCCCGCGGCCAGCAGCACCCGGGTCAGTTCATGCACGCCATACACCGGATGCCCGGTGAGGCTCCAGGGGGCCAGTATCAGCAGCACCGCCAGCAGGCACACTACGCCAAACAGCAGATTGATCCAGCCGTTGGCGCGTAATGCTCTCGCCGTTCCTTCGCGCGCCTGACACACATACACCGCCATCAGAATCGCCAGCGGGGCAAAACAGGGCAGGATATAAGTAAGCAACTTACCTTTGGCAACAGAGAAAAACAGCAGTGGCATCAGCACCCAGCCCAGCAGGTAGAGGCTGCCGTTATCCTGCAGCCGCTGACGCCAGCCACGCCACAGCGCGCCCGGCAACAACCCCAGCCAGGGCAGACTGCCCGCCAGCAATACCGGCAGGTAATACCAGAATGGTGCTTTGTGCTGCGCATCCGCCTGGGCAAAACGCTGGATATGCTCAACCCAGAAAAAGTAGTGCCAGAAGTCGGGTTCCTGGCGGGCAATCGCCAGTGCCCATGGCAGGCTGATGACAACCGCGCCCACAATCGCCAGCGGCCCAAACAGCAACAGTTCCCGCCAGCGACGTTGTTGTATCACCCAGGGCAGCACCGCCAGCACCGGCACCGCCAGCGCGAGAAAACCCTTGGTCATAAAGCCCATTCCGCACACCAGCCCCAGCAGCAGATAACCCGCAGCCTTTGCCCGTACCGATGTTGCCTGTGCCGCCAGCCAGAAACTGCACATCGCCGCAATCAGCCACAGCGTGATCATCGGGTCCAGCACGGCATAGGTGCCAATGCCATACACTTCAAGGCAGCTGAGGTAAATTACCGCCGCCACCAGTGCCGTCTGGCGCTCGCGCTGCATTCGCCATGTCAGCCAGTACACCAGCAGCGCGGTCAGAATGGTGGAGAACAGCGCACCGAAACGCACGGCAAAATTGCTGTCGGCAAATAACCACTGGCCAAGGTTATTGATCCAGTAACCCGCCACCGGCTTTTCAAAATAACGCAAATCAAGGAAGTGCGGCACGACCCAGTTGCCGCTGGCTAACATCTCACGGCTTATTTCGGCGTAACGCGTTTCATCGGGTTGCCATAAATAACGAAACTCAACCGGAATCAGATAGTAACAGGCAAACAGCAACAGCAGCGGTACGGCAATTTTAAGGCTCTTCATTGCATCATCACTCTGATAATTGTGCGCATCCCAGCCAGCCCTCCCGGCCCCTTAGTGTGCCGCGAACCACCTTCCCCGTCGGCAGCGTTTGCAGGTCATCAGGCAGCAGCGCACTCAGCGGACAAAACTGAATCCCCTGTTGCTGCGCCTGTGCCAGCAGCTGTTCGAAGCTGTCGCGCAGCGCAATACCTTCCACTTCAGCATGAATGGTATACACCGGCGTATGCGGTTGTTGATGGATCTGACTGAGAATAAAGGCGTTATAATTTTCCGCCGTTACCTCACTGCCAATCACCTCATCCCAGGTCGGCAGTGTCACCGGGATCTGCACCGTGCCCGGACGACCATCCGCCAGCAATGGCCGGAAAGGCCGTTCACCACGGCAGTCGCTGTTATAGTGAAAGTGAAAGACCTGTTTCGCCTGCACCACCCGCTGATCGGCACGCCAGCCGGGCGCAGCGGAACAGCTCACCGACGCGCCGATAATCCGGCTCAGCGCCTCGCAACCCAGCAGCAGCTGTTGATGCAGTTGCTCTGGCGGCCACACACCCGCCCAGGTTTGCCAGGCGAAGTGATCCCAGCCGTGCAGACCCACTTCATGCTGGTCGGCGACAGCGGCGCGAATCACATCCGTCTGACCGATGCCAATATTGCGCCCCGGCCAGGCTGTACCTGCCAGCAGAATATCCCAGCCATACAGCGATGCTGCGCGGGAGCGCAGCATCTTCCACAGGAACTTTGGTTTCAGCAGACGCCAGAGATGACGCCCCATATTGTCAGGGCCAACGGTAAAGAAAAAACTCGCCTGTACCCCATGCTGACGCAGCAGGCGCAGCAGGTTCGGCACGCCATCACGGGTGCCGCGCCAGGTATCGACATCAATACGTAAGCCCACTTTTCTCATACTGGCGTATCCACGCCATCTACCGTGCGCAAAAAGAAATCCAGCGTATTGTCGATGGTCTGCTCCATCCCCACGACAGGCGTCCAGTCGAGCAGGCGACGGGCGTTGCGGATGCTGGGTTTACGATGCGCTACATCCTGATACCCTTTGCCGTAGTAGCTGCTGCTCTCCACCTCACGGAAACCGGCAAACGGCGGGAACTGATCGCGCAATGGATGGCGGTTAAAACTCACCAGCAGTTGCTCTGCCAGCTGCCGGATACTGGCTTCGTTTTCCGGGTTGCCAATGTTGATAATCTGTCCGTCACAGTTGCCCTGTTTATTCTCAATAATGCGAAACAGCGCTTCGACGCCGTCGGCAATATCGGTAAAACAGCGCTTCTGCGCGCCGCCATCAATCAGTTTGATCGGCGAACCTTCCACCAGATTGAGGATCAACTGGGTAATTGCCCGCGAACTGCCAATACGTGCGGCATTCAGGTTATCCAGCCGTGGTCCCATCCAGTTGAATGGCCGGAACAGGGTGAAACGCAGCCCCTCTTTTTCGCCATAAGCCCAGATCACCCGGTCCAGCAGTTGCTTGGAAACCGAATAGATCCAGCGCTGTTTGTTAATTGGCCCGACAATCAGATTCG
Source organism: Erwinia sp. V71 (assembly GCF_965644245.1). NCBI lineage: Bacteria > Pseudomonadati > Pseudomonadota > Gammaproteobacteria > Enterobacterales > Erwiniaceae > Erwinia > Erwinia sp. V71. The sequence continues at coordinate 8,040 of NZ_CBFFRK010000040.1, read as the reverse complement.
AACTGTCTTCGTCAAACCGCGGGTCGCTGCACATGCCGTACACTTCCGAGGTCGACGGGAAGATAATGCGCTTTTTGTACTTCACGCAGTCGCGAATGATCTTCAGGTTCTCTTCGAAATCGAGTTCAAACACCCGCAGCGGATTGCGCGTATATTCAATCGGCGTGGCGATCGCCACCAGCGGCAGGATCACGTCACATTTCTTGATGTGATACTCGATCCATTCCGAGTGAATACTGATATCCCCTTCGACGAAGTGGAAACGCCCATGGCCGATAAAACGGTTAATGGCGTCAGAACTGATATCCAGACCATACACCTCAAAATGGTCGTCGTGCAGCAGACGTTCCGTGAGATGGTTGCCGATAAAACCGTTCACCCCAAGAATCAACACCCGGGTGCGCCGCTGTACCACCGCCGTCGGCTGGCTGTGCAGCAATGCCCCGGTGACCAGACCCAGGGTCTGCGCCAGCTGACTACCCTGCATATAGACGCCGTTTTCCCCCTGACCCGTCACCACTTCCAGTGCCTGGTCGCCACAGGCGATCACCAGTGGCTGAACAGACAGTACCGTACCCGGTTTAACCGCAGGGAAATCGCTGCGCACGCGGGAACGCCAGATGATAAATTTCGCCGCGCCAACATAGCTGAATGCACCCGGCCAGGGATCGGTGACAGCACGCACCAGGTTGTGAATCACGGCGGCGGGCTGCTGCCAGTCGATGCGGCCATCTTCCGGCGTGCGGCGGCCAAAATAACGGGCCTGACTTTCATCCTGCTCCTGCTCCGTCACTTCGCCATGGGCAATCTCAGGCAACGCATTTTCCAGCAGCGTCGCCGCTGCCGCATTCAGTTTGCCGTGCAGCGTGCGCGCATTGTCTTCAGGCTCAATTGCCACCGCCTGCTGGGCAATAATCGCCCCGGCATCAGCCCGCGGCGTCATACGGTGCAGCGTCACCCCGGTCTGCGTTTCACCGTGAACCAGCGCCCAGTTCAGTGGCGCGCGACCGCGGTAATGCGGCAGCAATGAACCATGCAGGTTAAATGCGCCCTGTGTCGCGCAGGCAAGAATGTCGCTGCACAGCAGGTTGCGGTAATAGAAAGAGAAGATCACTTCTGGCGCACTGCTTTTAATCCGATCCACCCACAGCGGATGATTGACATCCTCCGGCGCAAACACCGGAATGCCCAGCTCGGCGGCGGTTCGCGCGACCGAGGCAAAAAAGGGATTCTCCCCCACGCTGTCAGCATGCGTATAAATGGCGGCGATGTCATAACCCGCCGCGACCAGCGCATTGATGCCCACGCAACCCATATCATGATAAGCAAAGACCACGGCTTTCATTGCTGTTTGTCCTGTAAAGTTGAAGCGTGCGACACCACACGCTGAATGAAATAGCGCGGACGAGCCCGGACGTCGTTATAAATGCGTCCGATGTACTCGCCCAGCAGTCCCATGGCGACAAACTGCGCGCCGATAAAAATAAACAGCACCGCGAACAGGGTAAAAACGCCTTCCGCTGCCCACTGTGGTCCAAGGAACAGGCGCAGACCAATCAGCAACAGCGCGATAGTGAACCCCGCCAGCGCGATAACGCTGCCGAAGACACTGAGCATGCGCAGTGGCGTGGTGGTCAGACAGGTGATCAGGTCATACATCAGGTTGATCAGCCGCATAAAGCTGTACTTTGAATCGCCAAATTCACGTTCAGCGTGTTCAACCGGAATTTCCGTCGCCCGCCGGGCGAAGGTGTTGGCAAGAATCGGAATAAAGGTGCTGCGCTCATGGCAGTGCAGCATGGCGTCGATAATATGGCGGCGATAAGCGCGCAACATGCAGCCATAATCGCCCATCGCCTTGCCGGTGGTGCGCTGGATCAGACGGTTAATCAGCCGCGACGCACGTTTACGAAACCAGCTGTCCTGCCGTTGCTGACGCACAGTGCCAACCACGTCATAACCCTGCGCGGCGGTGCTGACCAGCCGGGGGATCTCTTCAGGTGGGTTCTGCAGGTCCGCATCCAGCGTGATGATCAGATCGCCGCTGACATGGCTGAAACCCGCCATAATCGCCGAATGCTGGCCGTAATTACGGTTCAGCAACACCGCAATAATCCGGTTTTCCTCCTGCTCCGCCGCCGCCATCATCAGCTCAGCAGAATCATCGCTGCTGCCGTCATCCACCAGCAGAATTTCATAGTCCATCGGCAAGGTACGGCATGCCGCCGTGGTGCGTCGAATCAGCTCTGGCAGGCTTTCCGCTTCATTAAATACCGGAATAACTATCGAAACTTTGGTAATCGGTTCATTGCTGATCATCGTTTTTTCCCGGCAATATCCTGCAGTGCATGAATCACCCGCTCGCTGTCGTCATCAGTTATACCTGGAAATAGCGGGAGTGAGCAGATTCGCTCAGAGTTCCACTCGGAACTGGCGAGTGAGAGAGAAGGAAAGCGCTCGCGGTAATACTTCTGTGTATGCGCAGCGCGAAAGTGCAGCCCGGTGCCAATCTGCCGGGCTTTCAGTTCAGCCATCAGCTGGTCACGGCTGATACCTGTCTGCTGTTCGTCAACGCGGATAATAAACAGGTGCCAGGCATGCTGATGCGGCCAGTCAGGAATCGACAGCGGCAGAAAAGGCGTATCTGCCAGCGCCTGCAGATAACGGTTCGCCAGTTCGGCGCGACGGGCATTCATCTGCGGCAGCTTTTCCAGCTGCACCAGCGCAATCGCCGCATTGATATCCGCCAGATTGTATTTGTAACCCGGTGTGATGACCTCGGCCTGCGGCGCACGACCGTGCATCTGACGGTCATAAGCATCCACGCCAAGGCCATGAAATTTCAGGCTGCGAATGCGATCCGCCAGTTGTTGATCGTCGGTGACCACCAGCCCGCCTTCTGCACAGGTGATATTTTTAATCGCATGAAAGGAGAAAATCGCCGTGCCTGTCGCACCAACATGACGGCCTTTGTAATGGGTGCCAACCGCATGGGCAGCATCCTCAATCACCGGTATACCGTAACGCGCGCCGAGCGCACGAATGGCGTCGATGTCCGCTGGCGCCCCCGCGTAATGCACCGGAATAATCGCCCGGGTGCGTGGCGTAATCGCCGCTTCAATCAGCGCGGGCGTCACCATCAGGGTGTCGCGATCCACATCCACCATCACTGGCTGCGCGCCCAGCAGGACAATCATATTCAGAGTAGAAACCCAGGTGAGCGACGGCGTGATCACCTCATCCCCCGGCCCAATGCCGAGCGCCATCAGCGTCACATGCATGCCTGCGGTAGCGGAACTGACGGCAATCGCATGCTGATTACCGGTTAATGCGCAAAAAGCCTGTTCCAGTTGCAGATTTTTTGGTCCGGTGGTGATCCATCCTGACTGCAAGACGTCACTCACAGCGCGTAACTCAGACTCTCCCATCTGCGGGCGGGAAAACGGTAAAAACCCCGTCATAAACAAGACCCTTTTAACTATTTCACCAGGTTATTTTGATGTTTCGTGCGGTAAGGTGTAGCTGAATGGCGCACCTTTTATGTGATCAGCAAAGCGAAAACTATAAATGGCAATGGTTAAATGGCGAGTTAACCAGACGACAGGGATCGGTTTCACCTGTTTAGGCGGTGATTTCGCGATCAATTCAGCATGAAAAACAAGATAAAGACAATTTCTTAGCGGAAGATTAAGAAAAAGGCGCAGACAAAGAAAACCAGCGAAAAAATGACAAAATCAGGGGGCGGAGAGAAAAAAGCGGGACGGGCCGGGAGCAGACAATATAAAAAATATTAATATTTGTTATATTTTTGGTCTTTTTTAAGCGCTCTCACACCATGTGAGAGCGCTTTGCCTATTAATGCTTCAGCGTTTCACGTACTTCTTTTACCTGATCGGCACTGACTGCCGGCGCTTTGTTACTCCATCCCTGACGAATAAAGGTCGCAAGCTGCGCCACTTCTTCATCGCTGAGACGGTTAGCAAAGCCAGGCATCGCCAGTGTCGATGGCGCTTTCGCGGTGGATGGCTGCTGAGCGCCTGCCAGAATGGTATGAATCAGACCACCCGGGTCCTGCGCGTTAACAATCGTTGCCTGATCCAGCTCCGGGAAGATCCCCGGTGCACCTTTACCGGTGACAAAGTGACAGGCGCCACAGTTATCGAGGTAGAGGCGCTCGCCGGTCGTCAGGTTCTTCGCCGCAGTCAGCTTCGCTTCCGTCGCCTGCACCGCTTGTTCATTGCGCTGCGCCAGCGGTGGATTGCCGCCCAGGAACTTCAGATACGAGGCAATCGCCTGCAAATCGGCATCGGTCATATACGATGTGCTGTGTTCAACCACTGCTTTCATCTCACCGCCCACTGCCGCTTTGTCGTTACGACCGGTCGCCAGATAGTCAACGATCTCCTTCTCGCTCCAGCGCGGCATACCGCGCAGCGATGGCACATCCCAGCCGTTCAGGTTGCCACCGGCGAGGAAATCCGCGTCGCTGCTGTCGAGCGCTTTCTCGTTCATGCCCAGACCACGCGGCGTATGGCAACTGCCGCAGTGACCGAGGCTTTCCACCAGATACGCGCCGCGATTGATTTCCGCAGACGCGCCACCAATCGGCTGGAACGTTTTATCCGTGGTAAACGCCCAGTTCCAGAAACGCATGCCCCAGCGCTGGCTGAACGGGAAGCTGAGATCGGTTTCCGGCGGCTGTTCAGCGCTCGGCTTCACACCCTGCATAAAGTAGACATACAGCGCGTGCATATCTTCATCACTGATTTTGACATAGTCAGGATACGGCATTGCCGGGTAAAGACGCGTGCCATCCGGCAGCACGCCTTTACGTACCGCGTCACTGAACTGCTGTTCGGTGTAATTGCCGATACCGTGCTCTTTATCCGGGGTGATATTGGTCGAATAAATGGTGCCGAGATTCGACTCAATCGCCAGCCCGCCAGAAAATTCCAGCTTGCCCGGGATAGAGTGACAGGCGCTGCAGTCACCCAGGCGTGAAATATATTCACCCTGTTTGATCAGCTGCGCGTCATCGGCCTGTGCACTGGTGACCATCCCCATCCCGGCCAGCAGTGCACTGGCGATACAAAAATGCGTTATCTTGATCATTTTCATCTCACTTATGCCTGTACCATTGGGCCTGGATTTTTCAGATAGATCTCTTTAATTGCCTGCGCCGCCATCAGGGTAATCGCGCCGATGGTATCGGTCGGGTTCGCCTGGAAGTTTTGCGGGAAGGCGTTACCGCCCGGCACAAACACGTTATGCACATCCCAGCTCTGCAGGTAACGGTTCAGCGCCGAGGTTTTCGGGGAATCGCCCATGACTGCGCCGCCCACGTTGTGGGTGGAGACATACTTGGTCAGATCGAAGTGCGCATCCATACCGAGGAAACTTTCGCTGTAGCTGTCCGGGTTCAGCTCTTTGGTGATATTACCGACGATGCCACGCAGATATTGCTGCAGTTTCAGCTCGTTCTCTTTCCAGTCGAAGGTCATACGCAGCAGCGGATAGCCATACTCGTCCTTGTAGTTCGGATCGAGATCGAGATAGATATCGCGATACGACATACAGGTGGTGGTGATGCTGATCTTCATCGAATGGCCGTACCACTCTTCCATCCCCTCTTTCCAGCCAGCACCCCAGCCTGGCGTGCCTTTTGGCAGTGCCGTGCTGATTGGCGTACCGGTCGCCTGCGAGCTGTGGATTTTCGCGCCACCGATAAAACCAAGTGACGGGCCATCGAAGTTGCCTGGCGAGATATCATTGAACATCTGGCCGGTAGCGCCTGCGGTGGCAAACGGGTTGAAGTTCTTGTCTTTAAAGAACAGTGTCGCGCCGCCGTTGCTGAGGAAGGCGTAGTTACGTCCCACCACCCCTTCGTTGGTGATCGGGTTATACGGCTGACCGATACCGGACAGCAGCATCAGACGCACGTTGCAGAACTGGAAGCTGGCCAGCACCACAATCTTCGCCGGCTGGAAGCAATCGTTGCCATTCGCATCGATGTAGATCACCCCTTTCGCGGTTTTCTTATCGTCGTGCAGCACCACTTTCATCACGTTGGCATTCACTTCATAGGAGAAGTTATCCATCCGTTTCAGTGCGTCCATCACGGCGGTTTGTGGCGAGGCTTTCGAGTAGTTCAGGCACGGATATTTACTGCAGTAACCGCAGTAGTTACACGGCGCGATCTGGTTGCCATACGGGTTGGTCCACGGACGCGAGACGCAGGCGGAAGGGTTCGGGAACGGATGGTAACCGAGCTTTTTCGCCGCCTCAGCAAACATGGTGTTATTTAAGGTGTCATCCAGCGCAGGCAGTGGATACGGATTGGAACGCGGGCCTTCAAACGGGTCGCCGCCTTCCAGAATCTGTCCGCGCAGGTTGCCGGTAGTGCCCGACTGACCACAGATACGTTCAAATTTATCGTAGAAAGGTTCGATTTCATCCCAGGTGAACGGGAAGTCACCTATTTCCATTTCCGGCGCCAGAATACCCGGCTTATACGCCTGCTCTGCGTAGGTTTTCAGTTTGATATCGGTGGGTGTTGGACGAATCAGCACGCCGGTCCAGTGCAGACCGGAACCACCAACGCCATTGCCCGGGCAGAATGCGCCCCATTTGCGCGTTGGCAGCGCGGTCTGACTCATATTGTGGCGCACAGTCACCGCCGCTTCCGCAGGCGTGGCCATCACTTTGTTACGTACCGCGTAGGCGTATTCATCTGCCGGTTTCGGATACGCGAATTCGCTGTAATCACGATCCGGGCCGCGCTCCAGTGCGCGTACTTTCAGCCCCGCCATTGCCAGCTCGATACTCATAATTGAGCCAGCCCAACCCAGGCCGACGACGACGACGTCGACTTCTTCTTTATTTACCAGTGCCATGGTTAACCCTGTCAAAATGCAAAAACGGAAAAAAACCTCAGCGCATCAGGCGCGCAGGCCCTGAATGCTTACCGGTCCTAATGGATACGGGACGTTATGTTGCTTGACCCATTCCAGATAGCTGGCGCGCGCGCCAGGGAAGCCGATGGCAATCCAGGCTTTCATTCCCTTGTTGCCGCCGTACATCGGATCGGAGAGATAACCGTGTTTGGTTTCGGAAAGCAGGTCGCCGAAAAACTTCGAGGCTTTCAGGTCGTCTTTGCCAAGGCTGGCGAAGTCGATGGTGTTTTTTTGCAGTTGTGTCAGCACCGCATCTTTGTCTTTTTCTGACAACTGATGGAACGGTTTCTGATAAGTCTGCTGACACCAGCGGTTGGTGAGTTCAATACCGGTGGTGAAGATTTGCTGGGGACGATATGGGATTTGATAGCCCATTTCTGCCGGGGCGTGTGGCTCAAACGGCGCCTGCATATAGATTTCGTTACCGAGATCGCCATGCAGTTGCTGGTCGATAAATACCGGCACATTGGTTTCCAGTGCGCTAGGCGCATTACCTTTACCGCCAGCAGGAATTAAACGATCGCAGGCGGCAAGCATAAATTGCCACTGTTCAGCGGTAAAAAATACCGGCTGATAGGTCATCAGGTCAGGTGCGGCCATTTCTGCTGCCTGGGCAGCGGTCAGACCTTTAAATACCATGTCGCCAAGCGGCAAAGCCATTAGCGACCCGAGTAAAAACTTACGGCGGGTAGTTTCTTTTTGAAGGAGCATAGCATTACGACTCTCACTTGCCAGAAAATTAAAAGTAAAAACAACGTTAATAACTTGTGGTTATCGAACAACATTCCCTTCATCATAGGGACAGAGTTATTTCAAATTGTAAAAAAACCACATTTTTTGTGTTTGCTTTAATTAACTTCATTGAAACGTTTTTGGTACTTTTATGACACAGTGAGGCAACGAATAAAAAACCCGCAAAAACAGTACTGATATAATGAATTAAGTAAAATTCCCCGCTTCGCCGCGCGAAAGTAATTTCCCTTAGTAATAGTCATAAAAATAAACTTATAACGCGAATTCAGATAATAAGTGCAACGCTTGGTCATGTGGATGGAGGGACGGTTAGCTACCGATAAGCTATCCTGCT
>NZ_CBFFRK010000039.1:0-34204 GCF_965644245.1 Erwinia sp. V71 | reverse complement strand
GCGGTTCTTTGTTCATTTACCATACGATGACAGGACGAAAAAATGGTTCCCATCGAATTAATCGCACCTTCCTTAATCCTTATCTTTTAGCTGAGAATGATCTTAGCAAAAAAATGTTCCGTTGCTAAATAAACTTTAGCGTTTCTTATGTTATTTTTCTTCTGGTAACTGATTGAGATTGAATGCTATTTTCATTTGTATCTCACGGAACTCAGTTTACGGCTTCAATGCATTTTTTTTATGTGTCATACTGGAAAATATTCCGGTTTTTTTGCGATATTTCTGATTATCGGCGCAGTATTCAGCGATAATAATAGCAGTCAGCAGTCAGCAGTCAGCAGTCAGCAGTCAGCAGTCAGCAGTCAGCAGTCAGCAGTCAGCACTCTGCATATTGTGCATTTAATGTAAAGAAAAAACACTGACTGAAAATAAATGAAAATTATTCCATTTCAGACTAATAATACTAATAGATTGTTATTTAATGAGTGTTTAGGGAAGGTGCGATTTAATCATTCAAAGTTCTGTTCATGACTACAATGATTGCCGTTCATCTATCGTTTTCAGTGTTTTGGGCGGTTCTTTGTTCATTTACCATACGATGACAGGACGAAAAAATGGTTCCCATCGAATTAATCGCACCTTCCTTAGTCTTTGGTGGTTATCATTATTCTGATTTTTATAAGATGGTAGTTAATAAAGTGAACGTTCGTCATGGATATACCTCAGCGACATTACTCGCCGGGTGTTTTTTGGTAAGTTTTGGCGCTTTTGCAGCAGAAAACGCGTCTGAGACGGGAAAAGCCACAGGTTGGTGGCAGACCTTCACCTCTAATGTGCAGCAGACCTGGAACTCGCCGGATCACTACGATCTCTATGTTCCAGGGATTACCTGGCATAACCGCTGGACTTACGACAAAGAGAAAACCGATCGCTACAACGAGCGGCCGTGGGGCGCAGGTGGCGGTGTGTCACGCTATGATGAGAACGGCAACTGGAATGGTATCTACCTGATGGCGTTCAAAGATTCGTATAACAAGTGGGAGCCGATTGGTGGTTATGGCTGGGAAAAAACCTGGCGTCCGCTGGCGGATGATAACTTCCGCATTGGCGCCGGTTATACGGTCGGAGCGACGGCGCGGGATAACTGGCACTATATCCCGATCCCGGTATTACTTCCTTTAGCATCAGTAGGTTACGGTCCGGCAACGTTCCAGATGACCTATATCCCGGGTACGTACAATAACGGTAATGTCTTTTTTGCCTGGGGCCGTCTGACGTTTTAGTCGCTAATTTGACCATTAAGCTGCTTCGATGTGAAAAAAAAACGATATTTATCACTTTTTCATCATGCCGCACTGGACAAAAGGCTTGGCAATTGCTGTACTAGGTTCCGACACAGTTTAGTGTCCATTTTTCATGTAAAGGTAATATTGATGTCTAAGATTAAAGGTAGCGTTAAGTGGTTTAATGAGTCCAAAGGATTCGGTTTCATTACTCCTGAAGATGGTAGCAAGGATGTATTCGTACACTTCTCCGCTATCCAGAGCAACGGTTTCAAAACCCTGGCTGAAGGTCAGCGCGTTGAGTTTGAAATCACTGACGGCGCAAAAGGCCCATCTGCTGCTAACGTTGCTGCTATTTAAGTTAGTTATCAGACAGAATTCAAAAAACCCGCCACTGGCGGGTTTTTTTTCGTCCTGCGTTTGCGTCTGCGGACATGCATCACACTAAACCATTTGTAACACTCGGTCGGTTCCGTTTTACTCCCCCGTCACGCTATAACTTAATCAGCAGATATTCCCGCCCGAAGCCGTTTATCGGGTGCTCAACCATCACTGTACAACGAGGGAAGACCATGAATATTCGCCCCGCGCAGCGGAAAGACAGTTTTGCCCTCAGCGCGTTACTGGCTGAGTTAGGCTATGGCGGTACGGAAAGTTTTATTGATAAACGACTGGCGCAGCTGACTGCCGATCCCGATGAGATGCTGCTGGTGGCCGAGCATGGTCAGTCGGTACTGGGTTTCCTGTCCCTGCACTTTATTCCCCAGCTGGCACTGGCGGGGGATTTTGCCCGCATCAGTTACTTCTGCATCGCCGAAGGGGAGCGCAGCAAAGGGGCGGGGCAACAGCTATTACAATACGCCGAGCGTATGGCGCAGCAGCGTGGCTGTGATCGGATGGAAGTGCATTGTCATGAACATCGCACCAAAGCGAATGCCTTCTACGCCCGCGAAGGTTACCAGGAATCACCGCGTTACCATATTAAACATCTGAACTAAGCAGCCCCGGTTCGATACCGCAGGCCATCACCAGCGCATCGGCAATGCTGTCGACCTGATCTTCCGGCAGCATCGAGGTACTGACACGAATAAACTGCCCGCCACCGCTGCGGCAGCGTTCGCCGGGCAGCACTGCGATGCCATGGGCGGCCAGCGTGATCATGGCAAACTGCTCAGACTCGACCGGGATACAAATACTCAGCCCGTCGCGTGCCGGCACCTTCAATCCCCTGCGCGCCAGTGCTGTCACCAGCACCTGCCGCCGTGCGGCATAGGTCGTGCGCGCCACGGTAATACTCCGTTGAGTCTGCTGATCCTGCAGCATCCAGACCACCGCCTCCTGCAAAATCCGGCTGGTCCAGCTGGCGCCAAAATTACGATATGACTGCAGACGCTTCACCAGAGAGAGCGGCGCGGAGAGCACCGCCAGCCGCAAATCGGGCCCGTAAGCTTTGGAAAATGAGCGAACATACAGCGTGCGGTCGGGAAAATGCTGGCCCAGGCTGTGCACCGGCCAGGCCGACAACTCGCCAATACCATCATCCTCGACGATCAGTGTAGCGGAGTGACGCAGGACTTCTGCCAGCGCCTGACTGCGTGCTTCGTTGACAGTATGACCGGTGGCTGAGTGCGTGCGCGGCTGGTAGATAAACAGCGTCGGTGCGCGCGCCAGCAGTTTTGCCAGTGCGTCCGGGCGCGGGCCATCCTCATCACAGGGTAGCGGCAGCACTTCTGCGCCGACATTATCCAGCATATCCAGCAGGCGTGTGGCCGTGGGATCTTCCAGTATCACCTTTTCTCCGGGCGAGACCAGGGTCTGCACGATTAAATTCATCGCATCGAAACCGCCATCGGTTGCCAGGAAAGCCTCTGCGGGCAGCGGCCAGTGTGGTTTGATGGCGGCCAGCAGGGTGGGTGTAATGAGTTCGCGTTCATAGCTGTTGAGATGGGGCGCCTGAATGGCGTGCAGCATGGCCTGCTTCAGATCGGGCAGCAACTGCGGGTCCGGTGATGACATTGCCAGCGCGGCTTTCACCCGGTCGCCATAATTGGCAATTTTTTCGAACCGTACCGGCGCCAGTGTGACGGTATCACCACACACCCATACGCCGCTGCGTCCTTTCCCGGCCAGCACTTTCTGTCGTTTCAGCTGCCCCCAGGCAGCAGAAACCGTCGCCGGGCTGACTGCCAGCCTCTCCGCCAGGTCACGTACCGCCGGCAACTGACTGCCGACATGAATCTCCCCCTGACGAATTAAGGTGGAAATACTTAGCGCAATGCCTTTCACCGAGGCATCAGGAATACGTGCGGCAAGCCAGTCAATGTCCACCATTACGGTCATAAGAAATCCGTTTGTTCAGTAACAAAGAAAATATTGTACAGATAATATTATCGATCTAGTATCAAATTCAAGCAGCAATCGATTAAAAAGTAATCATCTTAAGGTCTGGCAATCGCGCAGACGGTAAATATGAGAGGGAACATGGTAACCATCAGACTGGCCGTTCGGGACTGGGACTATTTTACGCCGCTGGCACTGGGGGATGTGAAGCCACAAGGCTTTAACGTTGAAGTTCATCGGGTTGGCACACTGGTTGGCGATCTGGCGACCAGCGAGCTATACGATGCGGGTGAAGTCTCTTTCAGCCGTTATGCGCAGGGACGCGCCAGGGGCGACACGTCGCTGCTGGCGCTGCCACACTTCCTGATGCGCGGTTTCCGTCAGCGCTGCATTATTACCACTACCGACAGCCCGCTAACATCCCTTGAGCAGCTGAAAGGCAAGAATATTGGTCTGACGGGCTGGCAGGATTCCGGTAACACTTGGACGCGCACACTGCTGCGTGAGGCCGGGGTTGAGACGGATGATGCCCGCTGGTTTGTCGGCCGCCTGACCGACGATCATCCGATTGTCGATCGCCTGAATGGTTTTGGCCGCCCGGGACGCATTGAAGCCGCACCTGGCGAACGCCCGCTGATTGAATTGCTGCAGGCTGGTGAACTGGATGCGGTATTCACTCCCTTTATGCCGCAGGGCTTTTTCCTGCCGGGTTCCGGGCTGCGTCAGCTGCAAACCGATTTCCGTCAGGCCGAGCTGGACTACTTTAACCGTGTCGGTTATGTGCCAGGGATTCATCTGCTGGCAATGAAACCTGCGCTGGCAGAAGCGCATCCTGAATTGCCGCAGGCACTCAGCGATCTGATTGATTTATCGGCCCAGGTGTGGCTGCAGAAACGCGAAAAGTATGCGGATACCACGCCGTGGTTACTGGATGATTTGCGACGTACCACGCAGGATTTACCGGCAAACTGGAATGAAAACGGTTTTGCGGTTAACAAGAAGATGATTGCTGATTTTGCTGAGGAGCTGTATCAGCAGGGGCTGACCAAAGAACGTCTGACGCCGGAGGCACTGTTCCCGGCTGCTGCACAGGGAGAAAAATCATGAAAGTCGCGATGGGGCAATTCGCGGTAAGCCGCGAGTGGCAGGAAAATGCTGAAACCTGTATCACGCTGATGACACAGGCAGCAGCGGCAGGGGCCGACCTGCTGGTGTTACCGGAAGGCGTACTGGCACGAGATATTGCCGACCCTGATTTGGTGCTGAAAGCCGCCCAGCCGCTGGATGGTCCGTTTATCAGCCTGCTGCTGGCCGCCAGCCGTGAAAATCAGATGACTACCATGCTGAGTGTGCATGTCCCGGCGGCAGATGGCCGCGCACTGAATGTGCTGATTGCCATTCGTGACGGTGAAATCATTGCGCATTACGACAAATTGCACCTTTACGATGCCTTTGCCATGCAGGAATCGCGCAACGTCAACGCCGGTAATCTGGTGCCACCGCTGGTTGAGGTGGCCGGAATGAAAATCGGCCTGATGACCTGCTACGACGTGCGTTTCCCGGAGCTGGCACGCCGTCTGGTGCTGGATGGTGCCGATGCGCTGGTGCTGCCCGCCGCCTGGGTAAAAGGTCCGTTAAAAGAGATGCACTGGGAAGTGCTGGTCACTGCGCGTGCACTGGAAAATACCTGTTATCTGGTGGCGGTGGGGGAATGCGGTCCGCGCAATATTGGCAACAGCCTGGTGGTCGACCCGCTCGGTGTGGCGATAGCCAAAGCGGCGGAAGGTCCGGCGCTGGTGTTTGCCGATCTCGATCCTGCGCGTATCGCCCATGCGCGCAGCGTGTTGCCGGTTCTTGAAAACCGCCGTTTTGCACGGCCGGAATTAAAATCATCCTGACCACTCCGGGGAATCACAGCAATGAAAAAAATCGCCTTAGCAATCACACTGGCTCTGGGACTGAATGCCTCACTGGCGCTGGTGGCAGATGCATTGCCAGTGCAAACCCTTAATCAGGCACTGCATGATCGCTTACCGGAAGAGGTGAAAAAAGCCGGTAAAATGACGGCAGTGAATAACGGCTCCTTTCCTCCATATGAGATCGTCAGCGGGCCAAACACCATGGATGGCGCGACTGCCGATCTGACCCATGCGCTGAGCCAGCTGCTGGGCGTGAAGATTGAGCATGCTACCGTGAGTGGCTTGGCCGGTGTGCTGGCGGGGATCAAATCGGGCCGTTACCAGCTTGCGATTGGCCCGATAGGGGATTACCCCGATCGTCAGGAAAAGAATGACTTTATCGATTTTGTGCAGGAGTTTGTCGTTTTCGCGGTGCAGAAAGGCAACCCGGCCGGGATTAACGGCCTGGAAGATACCTGCGGCAAGCGTATCGCGGTGATGGCGGCAGGATCGGCGGAGCAGGTCATTCGCCGTCAGTCGGCTGCCTGTACCGATGCCGGTAAACCGGCAGTGACCATCCAGTCTTTTACCGATCAACCTTCTTCTATTCTGGCGGTGCGTTCGAAACGTTCCGATGCGTTCTTCTCTTCTCAGGCACCGCTGATTTACTTTGTCGAGCAGGCTGATGGTGACCTGGAACTGACGGGGATCGGCAAGAAGAATGGTTTTGGTGATATTTTCCAGGGTTCTGTGGTGCCGAAAGACTCTGAACTGGGCAATGTGCTGCTCGATGCCTATAAAGAGTTGTTCAAAAATGGCACCTATGCCGCCATCATGAAAAAGTGGAAGCTGGAAGGCAATATGATCGCTGAGCCTGGGCGCAACCTGGCGAAAGGAGCGGTGAAATGACAGCAAAAACCACCGATTCACGAGCCAGGGACTGGGCTGACGTACAACAGCGCGATGTGGCCTATGCCCGCAGTGCGCCGACCTATGGACGCTGGGTTTCATGGATTGTGGTGTTGCTGATTGCCGGCAATTTTCTCTGGCTGGTTGCCACGAATCCCAATTTTGAATGGCATGTGGTGCTGCAGTGGTTTACCGAAGGGACGGTACTGCAGGGGCTGCAGGTGACGCTGGGATTAACCGTGGTGGCGATGATCCTCGGTGTGTTCCTTGGCTTGTTGCTGGCAGTGGCGCGGCTGTCGGATAACCGCTTACTGAGCGGGATTTCCGGTCTGTATATCTGGTTTTTCCGCGGCACGCCGCTGCTGGTGCAGCTGATTTTCTGGTACAACCTGTCGACGCTGTTCCCCACTATCTCTCTCGCGGTGCCGCTGGTGGGGCCGACCTTTGCCAGCTGGAACACCAATGACCTGATCACGCCGCTGACCGCTGCGATTGCGGGCCTGGCGCTGAATGAAGCCGCCTACATGGCAGAGATTATCCGTGCGGGGTTGCTGTCGGTGGACAATGGTCAGGTGGAAACCACTCAGGCGTTTGGCATGAGCCGCAGCAGGGCGCTGCGCCGGATTATTATTCCGCAGGCGATGCGCGCCATTATTCCGCCGACCGGTAATCAGCTGATCAGTATGATCAAGGCGACCTCGCTGGTTAGCGTAATTGCGATGGGCGACCTGCTTTACTCGGTACAGGCGGTCTATAACCGCACTTTTGAAATTATTCCGATGCTGATGGTCGCGGTGATCTGGTATCTGTTGATCACCTCCCTGCTGAATCTCGGCCAGTCGGCGATTGAGCGCTACTTTGCCCGCGGCACCCGGCGTTCGCCTTCCGTCTCCCGCACCAAATCACCTGCGGCAGAACGTCGTGTTGCCCCGCTAATTAACCGTCCGCTGGTGCGCAAGGAGGATGTATGAGTGATGTTCAGCCGCTGGTACGTGCCTTTAATGTGCAAAAGAGCTACGGCGATAACGAAGTGCTGAAAGGCATTGACCTGGATGTGTTTCCCGGTGAAGTGGTGGTGATTCTCGGTCCGTCGGGTTCAGGAAAATCGACCTTTCTGCGCTGCATTAATCATCTGGAAGATATGAATGCCGGTTCGATTATGGTCGGTGACGAGCAGATGGGCTATGAGCTGAAAAAAGGCGTATTGCATCGCCTTAATGCGCGCAAAATTGCCCGTCAGCGCCAGCAAATCGGTATGGTGTTTCAGCAGTTTAACCTCTATCCGCATATGACGGTGCTGCAGAACATTATTGAAGCACCGATTGGCGTGCATAAGCATCCACGCGCTGAAGCGGTACGTTACGCCAGAGAGCTGCTGGCGACGGTCGGGCTGAGTGATAAAGCTGATGCCTGGCCGCGTCATCTCTCTGGTGGTCAGCAGCAGCGGGTGGCGATCGCCCGTGCACTGGCGATTCGGCCAAAACTGATGTTGTTTGATGAACCCACTTCAGCGCTGGACCCGGAGCTGGTGGGTGAGGTGCTGGCGACCATGCGTGCCCTGGCCAGCCAGGGGCTGACGATGGTGGTGGTGACTCATGAGATTGGCTTTGCGCGTGAAGCGGCGGATCGGGTGGTGTTTATGGATGGGGGCGTGATTGTCGAGCAGGGCAGTGCGGAGCAGGTGCTGGGAAATCCGCAGCATCCGCGTACCCAGGCATTTCTCAGCCGCTTTATCTGATGCTGACGCAGTTTTGCCGATCTCACTCTGTTACAGATTTCAGTTGTATTAGCGTGATAACTGCGCATTAATACACAGACAGGTGATGGTTATTGCTGATTAAGAAGGTGTTATGGAAGGTATTAGTATTGGCAAGTTGCTGATTATTGGTGCGTTAATCGTACTGCTCTTCGGCACTAATAAATTGCGTTCGCTGGGCGGTGATCTGGGTGCGGCGATCAAAGGCTTCAAAAAAGCCATGAATGACGACGATGCTGCGAAGAAAACCACGGCAGAAGAGCAGCCGCAAGAGCGTGTAACGCATAAAGAGTAACGTCTGGCAACAGACGATAAAAAAAGGAGCCATCAGGCTCCTTTTTTATTGCTGTATGTGGCCGGCTTATTTAACTTCCAGACCTTTTGCCTGCATATCGGCGTGATAAGAAGAACGGACAAACGGTCCGCAGGCGGCGTGAGTAAAGCCCATCGCCATGGCTTCCTGTTTCATCTCATCAAATTCTGCCGGGCTGACATAGCGCTTTACTGGCAGGTGGTGACGGCTTGGCTGCAGGTACTGGCCCAGCGTCAGCATGGTGACACCGTGACGACGCAGGTCACGCATCACTTCAATGATCTCTTCATTGGTTTCACCCAGACCGACCATCAGACCCGATTTGGTTGGCACTTCCGGATGCGCTTCTTTAAAACGCTCCAGCAGTTTCAGTGACCATTCGTAGTTCGCGCCCGGACGCACCTGGCGATAGACGCGCGGCACGTTTTCGAGGTTGTGGTTAAACACATCCGGTGGCGTGGCATTGAGGATTTCCAGCGCGCGATCCATACGACCACGGAAGTCGGGCACCAGCGTTTCAATCTTGATGGTTGGGCTCTTTTCACGGATCGCGGTGATGCAGTCGGCGAAGTGCTGGGCACCGCCATCACGCAGGTCATCGCGGTCTACTGAGGTGATCACCACGTAACGCAGCGCCATATCCGCGATAGTTTGCGCCAGTTTGACCGGCTCGTTGGCATCCGGAGTCAGTGGGCGACCGTGGGCCACATCACAGAACGGGCAGCGGCGCGTACAGATAGCGCCGAGGATCATAAAGGTGGCAGTACCGTGGTTAAAACATTCCGCAAGGTTAGGGCAGGAAGCTTCCTCACAGACAGAGTGCAGGCCGTTTTTACGCATCGCCGCTTTGATTCCCTGGATACGGCTGGAGTCGGCAGGGAGTTTGATTTTCATCCACTCCGGCTTTCTCAGCATTTCCGGACGCTCAGTCGTCACGGTTTTAATCGGGATCAGCGCCATTTTGTCTGCGTCGCGATACTTAACGCCGCGTTCCATCTGAATAGGTTTACTCATAAGCTTGCTGTTTCCAGTTTGGATTGCGTTTTGGAATAATCATACAACTCAAAGAGTTACTATGTTTCTTCAACTTTATTTGATAAAACTGCAAAAATTATATCATTTCAGCGCGCCACAAGCAGCCCGCCGGATGCGAAAAGGTTACATAATTGTGAAGTCGCTGGACAGTTCACGCAGTTCCTGCGCCTCGCGATACTCTGTCGCGCCAATGCCCAGCAGAGTCACAAACTTATCAATTAATATCGGCTGCACCTGCGCCAGCGTGATAGCAGGCTGGAAAGCACTCAGCTGAGTCATTTCCAGTCCGGCGTAGCCGCACGGGTTGATGCGCAGGAACGGTGCCAGATCCATCGCAATATTCAGCGCCAGACCGTGGAACGAGCATCCCTGACGGATGCGCAGCCCCAGCGAACAAATCTTCTTGCCGTCAACATAAACACCGGGCGCGTCGGGTCGCGCACAGGCATCAACGCCAAAAAAGGCCAGTGTATCGATCACCGTCTGCTCGATAGCGGTGACCAGCTGACGCACGCCAATTTTTCGCCGCTTCAAATCGACTAACACATACATTACCTGCTGGCCGGGACCATGGTAGGTCACCTGACCGCCACGATCGCTCTGCACCACCGGGATATCACCGGGCACCAGCACATGCTCTGCTTTACCCGCCTGACCCTGGGTGAATACCGGGGTATGTTCGACCAGCCACAGCTCATCCGGCGTGTCCTGGCTTCGGCGATCGGTGAAGTGATGCATGGCTTGCGAGACGGGTTCCCACTGACGCAGGCCCAGCTGGCGGATAATGATGATGTCCTGATGCAAAATGGCTGTCCGGCTGGCAAAGAGTGAAGGGCAGTATAACGTTGCTAAAGGGCGAGAACCACCCGCCCTTTAGCGCAGGGTGCGTTTACAGCACCATACGAACGGTTTCGATTTTGCCTAATTCTTCGTACAGCGTTTCGATCTGCTCAATATGGGTTGCGGTAATGGTGATCGAAACCGAGTGGTAGTTCCCTTTACTGCTCGGTTTAACCTCCGGGGTGTAATCACCTGGTGCATGGCGCTGAACCACTTCCACGACGCGATCAACCAAGTCCTCATGTGCTAATCCCATCACTTTAAACGGAAAAGAGCAGGGGAATTCAAGCAGTTCATTCAGTTTGGTTTTCATAACAACTCCGGTGCGTTAAAACGAGGACTCCCGCCGCAGCGGGAGTTCTTACATGACTATTATATGGGGATTCGGTGGCCGAATATCAACCCCGATCTGCTCCCTCTCCCGTTAAATGGGGAAGGGCGCAAGATTAGCCAAACCAGTGGTGGAACATCAGTTTGATGTAATCGATGATACGACCGAAGAAGTTGCCTTCCTGGACTTCGTTCAGCACGACCAGCGGACGCTGTTCGATGGTTTTGCCATCGAGCTGGAAGTTGATGCTGCCCACCACCTGGTTTTTCTGCAGCGGCGCATGCAGTTCAGTGTTGGTCAGCACATAGCTGGCTTTCAGATCTTTCATGCGGCCACGTGGAATGGTCAGCGCGGCATCTTTCTCCACGCCCAGCTGGACGCGGTCAGTATCGCCAAACCATACCGGCTCAGACGCGAACTCTTTACCCGCTTTCAGTGGTGCCACGGTTTCGAAGAAACGGAAGCCCCAGGTTAGCAGTTTTTTACTCTCGGTTTCGCGACCTTTAAAGGTACGGCCGCCCATCACTGCAGAGATTAAACGCGTCTGGCCTTCGGTTGCCGATGCCACCAGGTTGTAACCGGCGGCATTGGTGTGACCGGTTTTGATACCGTCAACATTCAGGCTGGTGTCCCACAGCAGGCCGTTACGGTTGGTCTGGCGGATGTTGTTAAAGGTGAACTCTTTCTCTCTGTAGACGGCGTATTCGTCCGGTACATCACGGATCAGTGCCTGACCGATCAGCGCCATATCGCGCGCTGAGCTGTACTGGCCGTCGGCATCCAGGCCATGTACGGTCTGGAAGTGGGTATTCTGCAGACCCAGCGCTTTCACGTAGTTGTTCATCAGGCCGACAAACGCGTCCTGGCTGCCCGCAACATAATCGGCCATCGCCACACAGGCATCGTTACCCGACTGCAGCACAATGCCACGCGTCAGCTGGGAGACCGGTACGCGGTCGCCTGGTTTCAGGAACATCAGTGAAGAGCCTTTGAACACCGGGTTGCCGGTCGCCCAGGCGTCCTGACCCACAGTGACCATATCGTCCTGATGAATTTTGCCGGCTTTTACTGCCTGGCCGATGACATAGCTGGTCATCATTTTGGTCAGGCTGGCCGGGTCGCGACGGGCATCCGCATTTTTTTCCGCCAGCACTTTACCGGAGTTGTAATCGATCAGGATGTAGGCTTCTGCATCGATATCCGGCACGCCAGGGATCATGGTCTTCAGATTAACATCTTCGGCATGTGCAAAACCGGTGAAGCTGAGGGCGAGCAGTGAACCCACTGTCAGGCGTTTGAAAAAACGAGAAGGAGTCTTAGTGTTCATATTCAGGACAACAACATCCGTGGATTAGGTTGAAAAAAGTGACTCATCATAGCAAATGCGTATTTCGTCGGCATCCGACTTTCCGCGCCACTTGTTAGCAGAGGTTTCAGTATCGTCTCTGTCAACAGCGGGAAAGGGATGCCGTCAGTAATTACATTCCGCTCGGTGCGACAGTAATAAATGATTGTTGCTGGGCTTCGTTCAGCAGGCGCTGCTGCAGTGCCGCAGCCTGTTGACGGTTGCTGAAGGGGCCCATCCGGACGCGATTCACGCCACCGCTGGTGGCAACGTTGGCGGGTACGCCAAAACGCTGGCTGAGCGACTGTGCCCACTGACGTGCACGGGCGTTATCACTCAGTGCGCCGACCTGCACCACAAAGCCGGAGGTGGTGGTCAGGCTGCGTACACCGGAAGAGGCCACTGGTGCACTGGCGGTAGCGACAACCGGTGTACTCGCGGCTGCGGGCTGCGTTTCACTGCCTTCCAGCACGCCGGAACGCAGTGGTGTTGGCGCACCAAGGAAACCGTTGCTTTGCACCGGAGCGCCCATGCGGTCACTGCTGGTCAGCGTCTGGTTATCAACCGCGCGGATATTCTCTGGCTGGCTGGCAACAGGTTGTGTCGCGATGGACTGTGGCTGGCTGGCCACCAGACCTGTCGAACCGCCGCCCAGCACGGTCATGCCGCCGCCGATGTCCGGACGTGAAGGCAGCGCATAGCTCTGTTTCGCGACGGTGGTGCCTACGGTGCCCGGGCCGGACAGGGTGCCATCCGGCGCGACCTGAATGTAATCGACGCGCACTTTGGTGTTATTGGAAATATTCAGACGATCGCCCGCGGCACGCGACAGGTCGATAATACGTCCTGGCGTATAAGGGCCGCGATCGTTAACGCGTACCACAATCTGACGGCCGTTAGCGACGTTGGTGACGCGCACATAGCTCGGCAGTGGCAGGGTGGGGTGTGCGGCCGTCAGGGCGTTCGGGTCAAAGATTTCGCCCGTCGCGGTGCGATTGCCGCTGGCTTCCTCGCCATACCACGCGGCAAGACCGGTTTCGCTGTAATTCGACGGATCTTTCACGATACGGTAAGTCTTACCGTTCACGGAGTAATCCTGGCTGGTGCCGGGATTGATCGGTTCGTAGCGCGGCTCCACACCGCCAATTTCCACGACCGGACCGTTGTACACTGACTGCTGCGGCGCAGGTGCGCGCTGTTCTGTCGGGGTACAGGCCGCCAGTAACAGTGACGCAACGATAATACCAGGCCAATCCTTACGCATGTGACGCCTCTTAAACGCTTTTTGACAACATTTTTCGATGAGTATGGATCGACATCACAATGCCAAATCCGGCCATAAGTACGATCAGGGCGGAACCGCCATAACTGACCAGCGGTAAAGGTACGCCAACCACCGGTAAGATACCACTAACCATGCCAATGTTAACGAAAACATAGACAAACAGGATCAGCATCAGTCCGCCAGCCATGACGCGGCCAAAGGTGGTCTGTGCCCGTGCGGCGATCATCAGGCCGCGTACAATCAGCAGCACATACAGTGTCAGCAGGATTAAGACGCCGACCAGTCCCAGCTCTTCCGCCAGTACCGCGAAGATAAAGTCAGTATGGCGTTCCGGCAGAAATTCGAGCTGCGACTGCGTACCGTGCAGCCAGCCTTTGCCGCGTAAGCCGCCGGAGCCGATGGCAATCTTCGACTGAATAATATGATAGCCTGCGCCGAGCGGATCGCTTTCCGGGTCTAGCAGCATCATGACGCGGTCACGCTGGTAATCATGCATCAGGAAGAACCAGAGTATCGGGATAAAAGCGGCAACCAGTAAGGCCGCGACGCCGATAAGTTTCCAGCTCATACCGGATAAAAACAGCACAAACAGGCCGGACAGCGCCACCAGAATGGAGGTGCCGAGATCGGGCTGCGCCGCCACCAGCAGGGTAGGCATAAAGATCAGTACCAGCGCGATACCGGTATTTTTCAGCGACGGCGGACACACATCGCGGTTAATAAAGCGCGCCACCATCAGCGGCACAGCGATTTTGGCGATTTCCGACGGCTGGAAGCGGACGATACCGAGATCGAGCCAGCGCTGCGCGCCTTTACTGATCTGGCCGAACACATCCACGGCTACCAGCAGGATGACACAGACGATATACAGATAGGGCGCCCAGCCCTCGTAAACCCGTGGCGGCACCTGCGCCATCACGACCATCACCACAATGCCCATTACGATCTGGCCGATCTTACGCTCCATCATCCCCGGGTCCTGGCCGCTGGCGCTCCACATCACCAGCGCGCTGTAAATCAGCAGGCCGGCGATAATCACCAGAAAGATCGGATCAAGATGGATTTTGGTCCAGATAGTTCTCTTTTGCGGACTATCGTTCATCGACATGCTTATTCACCCTCATAACCTGATGGCACCGGCGGGGCATCAGGCAGGTCGGTATTGTTATCGCCCAGCATAATGTGGTCGAGGATCTGGCGCATAATGGTGCCCACTGCCGGGCCCGCGCCGCCGTTTTCGAGGATCATCGCCACAGCCACACGTGGTTTGTCATACGGGGCAAACGCCGTCATCAGTTTGTGGTCGCGCAGACGTTCGGCAATTTTGTGCGCGTTATAGGTTTCATTCTCTTTCAGGCCATACACCTGCGCAGTACCGGATTTGGCAGCGATTTTATACGGCGCATCGGCAAAACTTTTGTGCGCAGTGCCGTTCGGCCGGTTGGCAACGCCATACATGCCGTCTTTGGCGATTTCCCAGTAGCCCGAGTGAATATCGCCAATCGGCGCTTGCGCCACCTGACGATACGGAACCTGCACATTGTTTTCCCGCGTGCTGAGCAGCAGATGCGGCACTTTGACGATGCCGTCATTAATCAGCGTCATCATCGCTTTATTCATCTGCAGCGGCGTAGCCGTCCAGTAGCCCTGGCCGATACCAACCGGGATAGTATCCCCCTGATACCACGGCTTTTTAATGCGTTTCAGCTTCCACTCGCGGTTCGGCATAATGCCTGGATACTCTTCCGACAGGTCAACTCCGGTCATCTGGCCGTAGCCAAACTTGCCCATCCACTCGGACAGGCGGTCGATACCCATATCGTAGGCGACTTGATAGAAGAAGGTATCGGCGGACTCTTCCAGCGATTTGGTGACATTCAGACGGCCATGGCCCCAGCGTTTCCAGTCGCGGTAGCGTTTTTCGGAACCTGGCAACTGCCACCAGCCGGGGTCAAACAAGCTGGTGTTTTTGTTGATCACCCCGGCGCTAAGGGCGGAGACGGCCACATACGGTTTCACCGTCGACGCCGGAGGATAGGTTCCCTGCGTGGCGCGGTTAATCAGCGGACGGTTTTCATCGTGCAACAGACGGTTGTAGTCTTTGCCGGAAATGCCGTCGACAAACAGGTTCGGGTCATAGCTTGGTGTGGAAACCAGCGCCAGAATATCGCCGTTACGCGGATCGGTGACCACCACTGCCGCACGGCTGCCCGCCAGCAGGGTTTCAATATATTGTTGCAGATGCAGATCGATGGTCAGGGTAATGTCGCGTCCGGCCTGAGGAGACTGCTCGTGCATCTGACGGATCACGCGCCCACGGTTATTGACTTCGACTTCTTCGTAGCCGGTTTTTCCGTGCAGCACATCTTCGTAATAGCGTTCGACACCCAGCTTGCCGATATCATGAGTCGCAGCGTAGTTCGGCCATTTGCCTTCTTTATCGAGGCGTTCGACATCACGGTCGTTGATTTTCGACACATAGCCAATCACATGCGTCAGGGCGGAACCATAGGGGTAGTAGCGGCGCTGGTAGCCTTTCACTTCCACGCCAGGAAAACGGTACTGGTTGACGGCAAAACGCGCCACCTGCACATCCGTCAGCCCCGATTTTACCGCGATGGAAGTAAAGCGGCGCGAGCGTTTGCGCTCTTTCTCAAAGGCGTCAATATCGTCATCGCTGAGATCGACGACCGTGCGCAGATCTTCCAGCGTTTGCTTAAGGTCGTCGACTTTTTCCGGAATCAGTTCCAGCTGATAAATGGTGCGGTTGAGCGCCAGCGGGATGCCGTTACGATCGTAAATAATGCCGCGACTGGGAGCGATGGGCACCAGTTTGATACGGTTCTGGTTGGAGCGGGTGCTGTAATCGTCAAAACGCAGAATCTGCAGGTGGTACAAATTAACCACCAGAACACCGGAAAGCACCAGAATACCAAAAAGGGCGACCAGCGCACGCCGGACAAACAGCGATTGTTCGGCGGTATAGTCACGAAAAGAGTTGCGTTGTAATTTCATCCGCTGCTTATTTTTATCCGGTTCAGTGCTATGGGTTATTCACGGTGATAAGGATGATTCGCGGTAATACTCCATGCGCGATACAGGCTTTCTGCCACCAGGACCCGTACCAGCGGATGAGGCAGGGTCAGGGCCGACAGTGACCAGCTCTGCTCGGCCGCGGCTTTACAGGCTGGCGCCAGCCCTTCCGGTCCGCCGATCAGCAGGCTGACATCGCGGCCATCCTGCTTCCAGCGCTCAAGCTGCGTCGCCAGCTGCGGGGTTTCCCATGGCTGGCCGGGAATATCCAGCGTGACGATGCGGTTGCCTTTACCTGCTGCGGCCAGCATCGCTTCGCCTTCTTTTTCCAGAATGCGCTTAATATCGGCATTTTTGCCGCGCTTGCCTGCCGGCACTTCGGTCAGCTCCAGCGGAATATCTTTCGGAAAACGACGCAGATATTCCATAAAACCCGTCTGCACCCAGTCGGGCATTTTGGTGCCAACGGCAATCAGCTGCAGCTTCACGCATTAACCCCAGAGTTTTTCCAGCTCGTACAGGCGGCGGCTCTCTTCCTTCATCACATGCACAATCACTTCGCCGAGATCGACCACGACCCAGTCCGCCGCTGCTTTGCCTTCCACACCCAGTGGCAGCATGCCCGCCAGACGTGATTCCTGAATCACGTGATCGGCAATCGAGGTCACATGGCGCGTCGAGGTGCCGGTGCAGATAATCATGCAGTCCGTGATGCTGGACTTGCCCTTCACATCCAGAGCAAGAATGTCCTGGCCTTTAAGATCATCAATCTTATCAATAACGAAATCTTGGAGTGCTTTGCCTTGCAAAAGGTTCCCCCTCGGGTAACTGAGTGCTGACGCGTTATCGCACAGGATGTCTGTAACAGGTGCTGATAAGCGTAACAGGATTTATCAACGGGCCGCAGCCCTGAAAATGAGCGGCGCAGTATAGCATGACCGTGTCACGCAGAATATATGCTCGTCATACATCAGACCAGGCAGACACCGCCTGATGTAACGCATCAGTCAGAGTATAACCCTTCGCGATCGATATAAGCGCTGACAGCAGCAGGCAGCAGGTCGTCACAGGATTCACCGCGCTGGCGGCGTTGACGAATTTCCGTGGCGGAGATGGCGACCAGCGGCGTGTCGGCCAGGAAGATACGCCCGGCGGGTTGCTGGTGCAGGACGCGGGGATCATCGGTGAGATGGCTTTCCAGCCAGTGTTGCAGCTGCGGTGTTTCCATTTGCGTGGCGTAACCCGGACGCTTGCACACCAGCAGATGGCACAGCGACAGCAGATCCTGCCAGCGATGCCATTTGTGCAGTGTCAGCAGCGAATCCTGACCAATAATAAAAGCCAGCGGTTGCTGTGCGCCACGTTCCTGACGCAGTTCCGCCAGCGTTTCCACTGTCCATGATGGCGTGGCGCGTTGCAGCTCGCGTTGATCGAGGCTAAACAAGGGTTGTCCGGCGATAGCCAGTTGCACCATCGCGACGCGCTGCGCGGCGGAAGCCTGCGGCTGCGGGCGATGAGGCGGCACATTATTGGGCAGCAACGTGACCTGCTGCAGACCCACCTGCTGCGCCAGGGTGGTGACCGGGCGCAGATGGCCAAAATGAATCGGGTCGAAAGTACCGCCAAACAGCGCGTGCAGGCTGGCTGTTTCAGACATCGCAGAAGCTCTCAGGAAACGATTTATTACAGAGTAGCAGAGACAGGGTTTCCAGCTCCGCCCACAGCGACTGGCCGTAATCCTGTTTCAGGGTAATTTCGATGCGGGTGAGCAGACGAATTGCCTGCAACAGCTGACGGGCATCAAGGCGCTGCAATGCGTCGCTAAACAGCGGGCGACGGTTCTGCCAGATTCGTTGCTGATCAAACAGGGTGCGCTGCGGTGTGGTTTTCATCTGCCGTTGCAGTGACAGCAGCGTCATCAAATCACGTTGCAGGGTGCGGATCATAATCACCGGTTCACTGTCTTCCGCCTGCATCTGGCGCAGGATATGCAATGCGCGTTTGCTCTTGCCAGCCAGCAACGCATCAACCCAGTGGAACGGGGTAAAATGCGCCGCGTCGTTAACGGCTTGCTCGACACGCGGCAGTGTCAGTTTGCCATCCGGCCACAGCAGGGAAAGCCGCTCCAGCGCCTGCGACAGCGCCAGCAGATTCCCTTCGTAGCAGTAACACAGCAGCTGATTCGCGGCATCATCCAGCGACAGTTTCATCGCCTGTGCGCGGTTTGCCACCCAGCGCGGCAGTTGCGCCTGTTCGGGCGTGACGCAGGGCACCATCACGGCATTGCTGCTTAACGCTTTGAACCATGCACTGTTCTCCTGCGCTTTCGTCAGCTTGTTACTGCGGATGATCAGCAAAATATCGCTGTGCAACAGCGTGGCGAGTTTGACCAGCTGTTCGCCCATCGCAGCATTAGGGCCGTTGTCCGGCATGATCAGCAGCAGGGTCTGGCGACTGGCAAACAGGCTCAGTTCCTGACAGGCGCCGAAAATCACGTCCCAGTCGGTACTGGCATCGAGGGTAATGCTTAAATGTTCGGTGAATTGCTGCTGTTGCGCCGCCGCGCGCACGGCGTCCTGGCTTTCCTGCAGCAGCAGAGGTTCGTTACCACACAGCAAATAACAGGCGCGCAGCCCCTCACGAAGCTGCGCGCCGAGTTGTTCAGGATAAATCCTGATCATTGCAGATTTCTGCCACCTGAGGCGGTGGCCGTTTCAGTACCGTTAACCGCCGGGGGAGTGCGATCCTGCTGTGCCGCTTCCTGGTTCTCCTGAGCAGCATGGACACTTAACAGCTTACGAACCAGCTGTTCGGCGGCCTTATCGCGCATCTCCTGAATGATGATCGTCTGTTCCGCATCTTTCGCCAGCGCCGCCAGCGGGTTGTCGAAGAACGAGCGATAAACCGTCGTGTTGATCGGGTAGATGCCTTTGTTCGGCAACAACACCTGAGCACTGACCGTCATCATCATGGAGTATTCAGCGGTTTTACCGTCACGGAAGACCGAGGCGGTATCACGACCAACACTTTCTCCCAGCAGGCGCAGCGATGGAATATCCGTGCGCGTCCCCGGCTTTTCAACGATAGAGACGGCGTTCAGGCGCAGTTGCTCGCGCACGCTGCGCGTCAGCGGGCCATACGGGTCGCTACTGTCGAGGATCAGGGTTTGCATTTCTGAGGGCACCTTGGTGGTGCCGCGCAGATGAAAACCGCAACCCGCGGTGACCAGCACCGCGAAGCCTAATAACAGAGTTAAAATCGGATGTCGCACAGTTCCTCCTGAACTTAACCCACAACCAGGTTAAGCAGTTTGCCTGGTACGTAAATCACTTTACGAATCGTCACGCCGTCGAGATATTTCGCGACCAGATGTTCCTGAGCCGCACGCGCCTGCACCTGTTCCTGCGTCGCGTCAGCCGCTACGGTGATCTTACCACGGACTTTACCGTTAACCTGCACCACCACCAGCAGTGAATCTTCCACCATGGCGGATTCATCGGCTTGCGGCCATGGGGCGTTATCGACAACACCTTCGCCGCCCAGCGCCTGCCACAGCGAGAAGCTGGCGTGCGGGGTGAACGGATACAGCATACGCACGACTGTCAGCAGCGCTTCCTGCAACAGAGCACGATCCTGCTCGCTCTCCTGCGATGCACGCGCCAGTTTGTTCATCAGCTCCATAATCGCCGCGATAGCGGTGTTAAAGGTCTGACGGCGGCCAATATCATCTGACACTTTGGCGATGGTTTTGTGCAGATCGCGACGCAGCGCTTTCTGGTCGTCATTCAGGCTGGCGATATCCAGCGCACTGACTGCACCTTTTTCGGTGTGATCAAACGCCAGTTTCCAGACACGTTTCAAGAAGCGGTTTGCCCCTTCCACGCCGGATTCCTGCCATTCCAGCGTCATTTCCGCTGGTGATGCAAACATCATAAACAGACGTACGGTATCTGCGCCGTAACGCTCAACCATCACCTGCGGGTCGATGCCGTTGTTTTTCGACTTCGACATTTTGCTCATGCCAGCGTAGACCACTTCGCGGCCTGCGTTGTCAGTCGCTTTCACAATACGGCCTTTCTCGTCGCGCTCAACGGTGACATCAATTGGTGACACCCAGTTACGCTCGCCATTCGCGCCAACATGGTAGAAGGCATCGGCCAGCACCATACCCTGACACAGCAGGCGTTTGGCGGGCTCATCAGAGTTCACCAGACCAGCATCACGCAGCAGTTTGTGATAGAAGCGGAAATACATCAGGTGCATGATGGCGTGTTCAATGCCACCCACATACTGATCCACTGGCAGCCAGTAGTTCGCCGCCGCCGGGTCCAGCATACCTTTGTCGTAGTCCGGACAGGTATAACGCGCGTAGTACCAGGACGACTCCATAAAGGTGTCAAAAGTGTCGGTTTCACGCAGCGCAGGCTGACCGTTAACGGTGGTTTTCGCCCACTCCGGGTCGGCTTTGATTGGGCTGGTGATGCCATCCATTACCACATCTTCTGGCAGGATCACCGGCAGCTGATCTTCCGGGGTTGGCATCACGGTGCCATCTTCCAGGGTGACCATCGGGATTGGTGCGCCCCAGTAACGCTGACGGGAGACGCCCCAGTCGCGCAGACGGTAGTTAACCTTGCGCTCGCCGACGCCTTTTTCCGCCAGTTTGTTGGCGATGGCATTAAAGCCTTCTTCGTGCGACAGGCCGCTGAATTCGCCAGAGTTAAACAGCACGCCTTTCTCGGTCATTGCGGCGGCGCTGATATCCGGCTCGCTGCCGTCCAGGTTCAGGATAACCGGCTTAATCGCCAGGTTATATTTGGTGGCGAATTCCCAGTCGCGCTGGTCATGGGCTGGGACAGCCATCACGGCTCCCGTGCCGTATTCCATCAGCACGAAGTTCGCTGTCCAGACTGGCAGTTTTTCACCGGTCAGCGGATGGAGGGCAAACAGGCCGGTGGCCATGCCTTTTTTCTCCATGGTCGCCATATCGGCTTCCGCGACCTTGGTGTTGCGGCATTCCGCGATAAAGTCGGCCAGCGCCGGATTGGATGCGGCAGCCTGTGCCGCCAGCGGGTGACCCGCCGCGACCGCCAGGTAGGTGGCGCCGATAAAGGTATCCGGACGCGTGGTGTAGACGGTCAGTTTTTCTGCGCTGTCGGCCACATCAAAGGTGATTTCCACCCCTTCGGAACGGCCAATCCAGTTGCGCTGCATGGTTTTCACCTGCTCTGGCCAGTCTTCCAGCTTGTCGAGGTCGTTCAGCAGCTCATCAGCGTAATCCGTGATTTTCACGAACCATTGTGGGATCTCTTTACGTTCAACTTTGCTGTCGCAACGCCAGCAGCAGCCGTCGATCACCTGCTCGTTCGCCAGTACGGTCTGGTCGTTCGGGCACCAGTTCACTGCTGAGGTCTTTTTATAGACCAGACCTTTTTCATACAGTTTGGTGAAGAACCACTGTTCCCAGCGGTAATACTCCGGCTGACAGGTCGCCAGTTCACGGCTCCAGTCATAACCAAAGCCCAGCAGTTTTAGCTGGTTTTTCATGTATTCGATATTGTCGTAGGTCCACGGTGCAGGCGCCGTGTTGTTTTTCACCGCAGCGCCTTCAGCAGGCAGACCAAAGGCATCCCAGCCAATTGGCTGCAGGACGTTTTTGCCCAGCATGCGCTGGTAGCGGGCGATCACATCGCCGATGGTGTAGTTACGCACGTGGCCCATATGTAGGCGGCCAGAAGGATAGGGGAGCATGGAGAGGCAGTAGTATTTCTCTTTGCCTTCTTCTTCGGTCACTTTAAAAGTCTGCTTCTCGTGCCAGTGAAGCTGGACGTGGGATTCTATCTCTTCCGGGCGGTATTGCTCTTGCATGGCAGCCAGTGGTCCTTAGTGAATATACCCTTCATCTTTCAGGCGGTAGCGGCGTTGGCTGCAACCTGAAAGCGATTGAGTCTATATGCATCAGTTAAACAATGATCAGATCCGCATAGCATAGCGGCTGGTGCGCGCGGCAACAATAGTTAGCATCCAGACGAAGCGGATTTTCACTATTGTGGCGTGGCTGACAGAGCAAAACGGGGAGAAGCGCTAAAATAGAGTGGAATCATCATGCCGGCTGGCTAAGGAGAGGGAAATGAACAAGGTTGCTCAGTACTACCGTGAATTAGTGGCCTCGTTAACCGAGCGGCTGAATCGCGGCGACCGCAATATTGATGCGCTGGTGGAGAATGCGCGACAGCGCATGATGAATACCGGAGAGCTGACACGCAGTGAAATGGAAGAGGTTCTGCGTGCGGTCCGGCGCGATCTGGAGGAGTTTGCCCGCGGTTACACCGAAAATGAAGAGGATCTCAATGACAGTGTGTTTATGCGGATTATTCGTCAGAGCCTGTGGAAAGAGCTGGCGGATATCACCGATAAAAGTCAGCTGGAATGGCGTGAGGTGTTCCAGGATCTGAATCACCACGGCGTGTATCAGAGTGGTGAAGTGGTCGGGCTGGGGAATCTGGTGTGTGAGAAGTGCCAGTTTGAACGCGCGATTTACACCCCGGAGACGTTAAAACGGTGCCCGGAGTGTGGGCACGATCAGTTTCAGCGGCAGCCGTTTTCGCCTTAAAACTCTCCCTCGTAAAACGTGGCAGAGGCTTTATGCTCCCTCCCCGTAGAACGGGGGAGGGTTGGGGGGGAGCAACCATTAGCAATTCCCACATTGTTTGCTCCCCCCTCCAGGCCTCCTCCCGCTTCACGGAGGGAGGAATTAGTGCAGGATCTTCGCTAGGAAGTCGCGGGCGCGTTCTGACTGCGGGTTATTGAAGAAGTCATCTTTCGAACGATCTTCGACAATTTTCCCTTCATCCATAAAGATCACCCGGTTCGCCACTTTGCGCGCGAAGCCCATTTCGTGGGTTACCACCATCATCGTCATGCCTTCGTTGGCCAGTTCGACCATCACATCCAGCACTTCATTGATCATTTCCGGGTCGAGCGCTGACGTCGGTTCATCGAACAGCATCGCGACCGGGTCCATGCACAACGCACGGGCAATCGCCACACGCTGCTGCTGGCCGCCGGACTGCTGGCCGGGGAACTTGTTGGCATGGGCAGAAAGGCCCACGCGTTCCAGCAGCTTCAGTCCTTTCTGGCGCGCCTGTTCTTTATCGCGCTTCAGCACTTTGACCTGCGCCAGCGTCAGGTTGTCGACAATCGACAGATGAGGAAACAGCTCGAAGTGCTGGAACACCATGCCAACCTGTGAACGCAGCTGCGCCAGATTGGTTTTCTTATCGGTGACCACCGTGCCGTTCACTTCAATGGAACCCTGCTGAATCGGCTCCAGGCCATTTACGGTTTTAATCAGCGTTGATTTCCCTGAACCTGAAGGGCCACATACCACCACCACTTCGCCTTTTTTCACTTCGGTAGAGCAGTCGGTCAGCACCTGAAAGTGACCATACCACTTGGAAATATTTTTCAGGGTAATCATTTAAACTGTCCTTTTCTTCTTTAAGTAGCTGACCAGCATCGATGCTGAAAAACTGATAACAAAGTAAACCAGACCGGCAAACAGAATCATTTCCACCTGTGTGCCATCGCGCTCGCCAATCGAAGAGGCGGTGCGGAAGAAGTCGGCAAGGCTGAGTACATACACCAGCGAAGTATCCTGGAACAACACGATGCCCTGCGTCAGCAGCAGCGGCACCATGGCGCGAAACGCCTGCGGCAGGATCACCAGCTTCATTGACTGCCAGTGGGTCATCCCCAGCGCCAGTGCCGCATTGGACTGGCCGCGTGAAATACTGAGAATACCGGCGCGAATAATTTCCGAATAGTAAGCGGCTTCAAACAGTGAAAACGCCACCATCGCAGAAATCAGACGGATATCGGTTTTTGGCGACAGCCCCAGCACCTGCTGCAGAAAACTGGGGACGACCAGATAGAACCACAGCAGTACCATTACCAGTGGCACGGAGCGGAACAGGTTGACATACAGTCGGGCAAACCAGCTGATCGGCGCAATCGGCGACAGACGCATCACCGCCAGAATGGTGCCCCAGATAATACCGAAGATCACCGCCGTTACGGTAATTTTCAGTGTGATCACCAGCCCGCTAAGCAGGTAGGGCA
This sequence comes from Erwinia sp. V71, assembly GCF_965644245.1. Classification (NCBI taxonomy): domain Bacteria; kingdom Pseudomonadati; phylum Pseudomonadota; class Gammaproteobacteria; order Enterobacterales; family Erwiniaceae; genus Erwinia; species Erwinia sp. V71. Next base: position 9,715 of record NZ_CBFFRK010000039.1, on the reverse strand, counting down.
GGCTGGGAATAATCGAACTCCAGTCGTACTCGTACATCATTTACTCCCCATATTGCCCGGCAGGCGAACCTTACGTTCCACCAGTCCCATAATCAGCATAATCACCAGGTTAATGCCGACGTAGGCGAGGGTAATCGCGGTGAAAGACTCATAGGCATGCGCGGAGTAATCCAGCAGCTTCCCGGCCTGCGCCGCCATATCCACCAGACCAATCGTCGAGGCGATAGCGGAGTTTTTCACCAGGTTCAGCATTTCGGACGTCATCGGCGGCACAATCACGCGATAAGCATTGGGCAGCAGCACATAACGGTAGGTCTGCGGCAGTGTCAGTCCCATCGCCAGTCCGGCATTTTTCTGGCCGCGTGGCAGAGACTGAATCGCGGCACGTACCTGCTCACAGACGCGTGCCGCGGTAAACAGGCCAAGGCAGATCACCGAAGACGCAAAGAACTGAATATTCGGGTCCAGTTCCGCCTTGTACCACATGCCGAGGTCTTCACTGACCAGCTCTGGTGCCACCAGATACCAGAAGAAGAACTGCACAATCAGCGGGATATTACGGAATAACTCCACATAACAGGTGCCGATAGTGGACAGAAAACGGTTGGGGACGGTACGCAGGATGCCAAACAGCGATCCAACGCAGAAAGCGATAACCCAGGCGCACAGGGAAACCGCAATAGTGACCTGGAAGCCGGACCATAACCAGCCAAGATAGGTCGTATTACCAAACGGGGCTTCCTGCAGGAAAATACCCCAGTTCCAGTCGATTGACATAAATAACTCCGGTAAAAAAGGGGAGCGAAGCTCCCCTGAAGATTGGTGAGTGGCCCCCTTAAATGCCGGATGGGGAACGGCCATCCGGCATCTTTGCCCCTGAGGGGCGTATTTGTCTGTCCAGGCCAGTAATCAGCAATCAGGAGGGCAGGCCAGCTGCCCTTTATTGTCGTTATTAGTTTAGTGCCTTGTCGTTTGGTGCGCTGAACAGCGCTTTCATATCAGACGACAGGTCGAAGTTCAGGTTCACGTTCTTCGGAGGCGTTGGGTTTTTGAACCATTTATCAAACCACTTAGCCGCTTCGCCAGAAGTCTGGACCTGGGCAATGGTGTCATCCAGCAGCTTTTTGAACTCTGGATCGTTTTTACGCAGCATACAGCCGTAAGCTTCGCGTGACTGCGGCGTGCCGACGATATCCCAGTTATCTGGTTTCTTCGCTTTGGCGCGCTCACCTGCCAGCAGGGCATCATCCATCATAAACGCCACTGCGCGACCGGTTTCCAGCGTACGGAAGGAGTCGCCATGGTCTTTGGCGCTGATGATGCGCATATCCATTTTTTTCTCTTCATTCAGCTTGTGCAGCAGAATTTCAGAGGTGGTGCCGGAAGTGACCACCACGGTTTTGCCTTTCAGATCGGTGAAATCTTTAATCGGGCCGCCTTTCTTGACCAGCAGACGCGTACCGACCACGAAGATAGAGTTGGTAAAGGCTGCCTGCTGCTGACGTTCGAGGTTGTTGGTGGTGGAACCACACTCGAAGTCAAAGGTGCCGTTCTGCAGCAGAGGAATGCGGTTCTGCGAGGTGATTGGGAGCAGTTTGACCTGAAGATTTGGCTTGTTCAGCTTTTTCTTGATCGCATCAACAATCGCGTTGGAGTAATCCTGTGAGTAACCCACAACTTTTTGCTGGTTGTCGTAATACGAGAAAGGAACAGAAGACTCGCGGTGCCCCACAATGATCACGTCATCTTTCGCGATTTTTTCCAGGGTAGGTGCCTGCTGAGCCGCAGCCTGCGGTTTCGCCTCTTCTGCATAAGCGAGGCTGGAGGAGAGTCCTGCCAGGGCAAGCGCCAGCCCCAGTTTCCGTAATTTCATGTTCCAACTCCTTTCGTTTAGACGCTGACAGAAAATCGCGCCGTTTGTGATGTCGTGTGTATTTGCTGCTGCTTTTGTGTTGCTGCCGAGCCTGAACGGCTCTGTTTAGTTATTAAAATAGCCGAATGTTAACGTTATGAAACAGAAAAGTTTCTTTTTTGCGAACTCGCCCGCACCAAATAAAAGCATTTTTTTTGGCAATGCTTCGCCGTGGGGCATGCCGTGTGCCTTAATGGTGCAAACCGATGTTTCATTTGGTTACATTGGCTTATATGCAGCAATTGCACTGTAAATGTTTGCAATCACCGTGCCAAAAAAAGAGAAAACTGATGAAAAAGAAGCAGAAATGAGAGGTGGGGAAGATCATTTCCAGCGAGAGAGCGGTAGCAGGTCACACAGCCCGAGTCCGGTTTAGAGGAAACATCGCGATGGCTCCGGATCGGCTTGTCGCGGAGGACCGCGGGATGGTCGCCCCGAGTATCGCGAACAATCAGGCAACGTCTCGCCGTTAATCAGGCAGACCAGGGCAGATAATGAGGGGGGCGCATCGCCCTGCGAACAGTCATTCACAGGGCGAGAGTGCAAAAACTAGCGCTTACGTCGTAACCCTAACACTGCAGCAGCAAAACCAAACAGCAGGGTAATCACCCAGACTGGCCAGTTGCCGAAGCGTGCATACGGGGTCAGTCCCGTGGCTGGCGTCACGCGTGTTTCCAGAACCTGACGGGTAAACTGCGGAATGATCGCCTGTACGTTGCCATCGGCCTGCAAGACCGCCGTCACACCATTATTGGTGCTGCGCAGCAGCGGACGTCCCAGCTCCAGCGCACGCATGCGTGCCATCTGGAAGTGCTGCCACGGACCAATTGAATGACCGAACCAGGCATCATTCGATACCGTCAGCAGGAACTGAGTATCAGGACGGAAGTTGTCGCGCACCTGCTGGCCAAGCACAATCTCATAGCAAATGGCGGTCGTCAGGTTATAACCTGCCACCCGTAGCTGCGGCTGTACGTAATTGCCACGGCTGAACGACGACATCGGCAAATCAAAGAATGGCGCCAGTGGGCGCAGAATCCCTTCCAGCGGCACAAACTCACCAAACGGCACCAGATGGTTTTTCTGATAACGGTTATGGCTGCTGTAATCATATGGCTGCTCACCACCCAGCACGATCACACTGTTGTAATCGTGATAGCGGTTATCCTGCTCCAGTCGCGAATCGACAATACCGGTCACCAGGCTGCTGCCGGTGGCGCGTAACTCGCCGTCGACGCCATGCAGGAAACGCTGCTGATTCACTTCCAGGTCAGGAATGGCAGATTCCGGCCAGATAATGATCGGCGCTTTACCGACATACGGACGCGACAGCTCAGTGTAAATCCGCAGCGTGCGCAACAGCTCGTTCGGGTCCCATTTCATCGACTGGGCGATATTGCCCTGCACCAGTGCGACATCAACCGCCCGTTCCGGCTGTGCTTGGAACCAGCTGACAGAACGCAGCGGCCACGGCAACAACAGCAGAGCAATAGCGCCAGCGGCAGCGGCCAGACGGCGCTGCACTACGGCATAGACCAGCAGCCCGGCAATCATCACCAGCATAAAGGTGATGGCTTCGACGCCAAGGATCGGCGCGATACCTTTCAGCGGGCCATTGATCTGGCTGTAGCCAAACTGCAGCCACGGGAAGCCGGTCAGTATCCAGCCGCGCAGGAACTCCGTGAGTTGCCACAACACCGGTGCGGCCACCACCAGACGCAGCAGTGACGTGCGCGGCAGCAAACGTGTCAGTAATGCGGCAAACAGCAGTGGGTAGAGCGCCAGATACGCCGCCAGCAACACCACCAGAAAGACATTGATCGCCCCAGGCATGCCGCCAAAGGTCGCAATACTGACATACACCCAATTGATGCCGCTGCCGAACAGACCGAAGCCCCAGGCAAAGCCAATGGCACTGGCCTGCGCAGTGCTGCGGTTCAGCGTTAGCGCCAGTAACCCGCACAGTGACACCAGTGCGGCGGGCCAGAAATCATAGGGTGAAAAGGCCAGCGTGCCACAGGCACCAGTGAGCAACGCCAGCAGCAGGCGAACCCGCTGACGCAGGTATAAAGAGGCGATATCCATCTGTTGGTTATTCTTCCAGTTGTGGTTGCGGCGAGTTTTCCGGAATTCTGACATGAACCTGAATAATACGACGGCTGTCTGCCATCGCCACCCGGAACTGATAGCCATCAATCTCGATGCTTTCCCCACGCGCCGGTAAGTGGCCGAAGCCCTGCATCACCAGACCACCAATGGTATCCACTTCTTCATCGCTGAAGCTGGTGGCAAAGACCTCATTGAAATCTTCAATCGGCGTCAGGGCGCGTACGGTATAGGTGTGGCGGCTGAGCTGGCGAATATCGCGATCTTCCTCATCGTCATATTCATCTTCAATCTCACCGACAATCAGTTCCAGAATATCTTCGATGGTCACCAGGCCGGAGACACCACCGAATTCGTCAATCACAATCGCCATATGGTAACGCTGGGAACGGAATTCTTTCAGCATGCGGTCCACACGCTTACTTTCCGGCACCACCACCGCAGGACGCATGACTTTTTCCATGCTGAATGGTTCTGACTCGCTGCTCATAAACGGCAGCAAATCCTTCGCCATCAGAATCCCTTCAATATGATCTTTATCTTCGCTGATCACCGGAAAACGTGAATGGGCGGATTCAATAATCACCGCCAGGCACTCTTCCAGCGTCTGGTTACGTTTTAACGTCACCATCTGCGAGCGTGGGATCATAATGTCGCGAACGCGCTGCTCGGCAATATCCATCACCCCTTCCAGCATGTCACGGGTGTCTGGGTCGATCAGTTCGTTCTGTTCGGAGTCGCGGATCAGTTCCAGCAAATCTTCACGGTTTTTTGGCTCGCCGTGAAACAGCTGATTAAGAATCAGGGAAAAGAAGCCCTTCTTACTACTGGGACTGTCGCTATTTTGTGAATGGTCGTCGCTCATGGCGTTTAAATTAAGGTCTCTCTTGCTGAGGGAACGGTCTGCCAGCAATCAGCGCTGGCAGGCTTATCATCGGACAGAAGTCGCCACTACGGCGCTTCTTTCTCCGAAATGTACGGATCAGGATAACCAAGAGCAAGCATTATCTCGGTTTCCAGTGATTCCATCTCTTCGGCTTCATCATCTTCAATGTGATCATAGCCAAGTAAATGCAGACTGCCATGTACCACCATATGCGCCCAGTGGGCCATCAGCGCTTTCTCCTGCTCGGCGGCTTCCTGCTCCACCACCTGACGGCAGATAATCAGGTCGCCCAGCAGCGGCAGCTCAATGCCCGGTGGTGCTTCAAACGGAAACGACAGCACATTGGTCGGCTTATCTTTGCCGCGATAGGTCATATTCAGTTCGTGGCTTTCCGCTTCATCCACCAGACGAATGGTGACTTCGCTTTCAGGCTGGAACTGCGGCAGCACCGCTTCCAGCCAGCGCTGGAAATCGGCTTCCTGCGGTAACCCTTCCTCTGACGCGGTCGCGATTTGCAGGTCGAGAATCACTTCACTCATTTCTGCTCCTGAGCCGCCTGGGCGGCAAGGGCTTCGCGCTTACGCTCTTCAGCCAGTTCATCACGGCGTTTCTGGTCCGCCGCTTCCCAGGCCTCATAGGCCACCACAATGCGTGCCACCACCGGATGACGCACCACATCTTCACTGTGGAAGAAGTTAAAGCTCAGCTCTTCCACATCGGACAACACTTCAATCGCATGGCGCAGACCGGACTTGGTATTGCGCGGCAGATCGATTTGCGTCACGTCGCCGGTGATCACCGCTTTGGAGTTAAAGCCAATACGCGTCAGGAACATCTTCATCTGTTCGATAGTGGTGTTCTGGCTCTCATCCAGGATGATAAAGGCATCATTGAGGGTACGGCCGCGCATATAGGCCAGCGGAGCCACTTCAATCACGTTGCGCTCCATCAGCTTTTCCACGCGTTCAAAGCCGAGCATTTCAAACAGGGCGTCGTACAACGGACGCAGATATGGGTCGACTTTCTGGCTGAGATCGCCCGGCAGGAAACCGAGTTTCTCGCCTGCTTCCACCGCCGGGCGTGTAAGCAGAATGCGGCGGATCTCCTGGCGTTCCAGTGCGTCAACCGCGGCTGCCACTGCCAGATAGGTTTTCCCCGTACCCGCCGGACCGATACCGAAAGTGATATCGTGATCGAGAATATTGGCGATGTACTGCGCCTGGTTTGGCGTGCGCGGTTTAATCACGCCACGTTTGGTCTTGATATTGATGGCTTTACCGAATTCCGGCACGCTCTCGGCCGTCTGCTCCAGCACGCGGCTCTCTTTGATCGCTAGGTGAATCTGTTCCGGGTCGATATCGGCAATGGTGCCACGCACGGGCGCGGTATCGACATACAGGTTACGCAGTATATCCGCGGCAGCATTGACGCAAAGCGTGCGTCCCACCAGTTTAAAGGCGTTGTCACGGCGGTTGATCTCAATGCCGAGACGGCGTTCCAGCTGTTTGATATTGTCGTCGAACGGACCGCACAGGCTGAGTAACCGGCGATTGTCCGCGGGCTGTAACTGTATTTCGCGAGTTTCGATATTCAAACTAATCCTTTGGGTCACTCAGGGCCAGTTGGGAGTATTTTTCATGTGGCTTAACAACATGCGCCATAAAACCCATTATTTATGTCTGCGCAGAATGGCGCAAGCGAGAGAACAGATATTTGGGCGCAGCCTGCGGAAAGCAAGCGCAACGGGATGAAATTGCGCGGCGGGGTGGAATGCCCGCCGCAAAAATGGACATATCAGGGCTGGAAGGTACCGACGCCAAGCTCATTCTCTTTACGCGTACGCGCAATCACCGACGCCGGGCTTTCCACCACGCGCAGACCCATCTGTTCTTCGGTGCGTACCAGGATGCCGCGCAGGGAGTTGGTATAGACGTCAACGATTTCGACATCGACAAACTTACCAATCATCTCCGGCGTGCCTTCAAAGTTGACCACGCGGTTATTTTCGGTGCGGCCAGACAGCTCCATCACGTTTTTGCGCGAGGTGCCTTCCACCAGAATACGCTGCACCGTGCCGAGCATACGGCGACTCCAGGCCATCGCCTGCTGATTAATGCGATCCTGCAGGATATACAGACGCTGCTTTTTATCCTCTTCCGGCACATCGTCCGGCAGGTCGGCAGCCGGCGTCCCCGGACGGGCAGAGTAGATAAAGCTGAAGCTGACATCGAAATTCACATCGCCAATCAGTTTCATCGTCTGTTCGAAATCGGCCTGGGTTTCACCCGGGAAGCCGACAATAAAGTCAGAGCTGATCTGAATATCCGGACGCGCCGCGCGCAGTTTGCGGATAATGGCTTTGTACTCCAGCGCGGTATGGGCGCGTTTCATCAGCGTCAGAACCCGGTCTGCGCCGGTCTGAATCGGCAGATGCAGGAAGCTGACCAGCTCCGGCGTATCGCGATAGACGTCGATAATATCGTCGGTAAATTCGATCGGGTGGCTGGTGGTAAAGCGGATACGGTCAATGCCATCGATAGCCGCTACCAGACGCAGCAGTTCGGCAAAAGTGCAGATGTCACCTTCAAAAGAGGCGCCGCGGTACGCATTCACGTTCTGGCCAAGCAGATTCACTTCACGCACGCCCTGTGCCGCCAGCTGTGCGATTTCAAACAGGATATCATCGCACGGACGGCTGACTTCCTCACCGCGTGTATAAGGCACCACGCAGAAAGTACAGTATTTGTTGCAGCCTTCCATAATCGAGACAAAGGCGCTTGGACCTTCGGCACGCGGTTCCGGCAGACGGTCGAATTTTTCAATTTCCGGGAAGCTGATATCCACCACCGGGCTTTTTGTGCCGCGTACAGTGTTAATCATTTCCGGCAGACGGTGCAGGGTCTGCGGGCCAAAGACGATGTCCACGCAACTGGCGCGCTGACGAATAAGATCCCCTTCCTGCGATGCCACACAACCACCCACACCAATAATCAGTTCAGGGTTTTTCGCCTTCAGCAGCTTCCAGCGGCCCAACTGATGGAAGACTTTCTCCTGCGCCTTTTCGCGAATCGAACAGGTGTTCAGCAGCAGAATATCGGCCTCTTCAGCCACCTCTGTCAGGGTGTAGCCATGAGTGGTTTCCAGCAGGTCAGCCATTTTCGATGAGTCATACTCATTCATCTGGCAGCCCCAGGTTTTGATATGTAGTTTTTTAGTCATCGACATGTCATTACTCAAATGCAGAAGGGAATGCAGGGCTGGTAGTGTAATGCTTTGCTTTCGCCGTGACCAGCTTACCCATACGCTTTGCGGGTTTTATGTTAGTCAGCGCAAAATCCGGTACAATTTAACGTAATACACTCTTTGCTTTGCAGGTTGCGAGCCCGATCGCAGAAGGAAAATCGATGGATAACGCACATTTTGATGTGGTGGTAGTGGGCGGTGGTATGGTCGGCGGGGCGCTGGCCAGTGGGCTGGCGCAACAGGGATTTCATGTTGCGGTGGTGGAGCGGGAAGAGCCTACCGCGTTTGACCCGGCCAGCGAGCCTGATGTGCGTGTTTCCGCGATTGGCTGCGCATCAGTCGATTTGCTGAAGCAGATTGAGGTGTGGCCGCAGGTGCAGCAAATGCGTGCGGCGCCGTATCGCCATCTGGAAACCTGGGAGTGGCAGACCGCCCATGTGAAGTTTTCGGCGGCGTCGCTGGGTCTGCCTGAGCTGGGTTATATGGTCGAAAACAGCGTGCTGCAGCGCGCATTATGGCAGCGTCTGCAACAGCAGCAGGAAGTGACATTGCTGTGTCCGGCGGCATTGCAGAGCATGCAGCAGAATAATGGCGGCTGGGCGGTGACGCTGAATAGTGGTCAGACGGTGCAGACGCGGCTGGTGGTCGGCGCTGATGGCGCTAATTCGCAGGTGCGGCAGCTGGCCGGGATTGGTATTCACGGCTGGAACTACAGCCAGTCTTGTATGCTGATCAGTATTCGCTGTGAGCACCCGGCGGGTGACAGCTCCTGGCAGCAGTTCACGCCACAGGGCCCGCGTGCGTTTCTGCCGCTGTATGAGGATCGCGCCTCGCTGGTGTGGTATGACGCGCCAGCGCGCATTCGCCAGCTGCAGGCGATGCCGCTGGCGCAACTGCAGAAAGAGATTGAAGCAACGTTCCCGGCGCGCCTGGGGCGTTTTACGGCGCTGGCAGCCGGGTCTTTCCCGCTGGTGCGCCGCCATGCGGCAAGTTATGTACAGGAAGGGCTGGCGCTGGTGGGGGATGCGGCGCATACCATTAATCCGCTGGCGGGACAGGGCGTTAACCTTGGTTACCGTGATGTGGATGCTTTAATTGAGGTATTAGTGCAGGCGCGTAATCAGGCCGAGGACTGGCATTCTGCGGCGGTGCTGCATCGTTATCAGCGTAAACGTCAGAAAGATAATCTGTTGATGCAGAGCGGGATGGATCTGTTCTATTTCACCTTCAGTAATCAGCTAAAACCGCTTAAGGTGCTGCGTAATCTTGGGCTGATGGCGGCGGAGCATGCTGGCGTGTTAAAACGTCAGGCGCTGCGTTATGCACTGGGACTGTCGTAACAGGCCGGTGTGTGCTGCTCATATCAGACACTAAGTTAACAGATACCCACTGACGGTCCTTTCCCCCCGCCGGGCGAGGGACGGCAGGGATGGGGGAGCACACGACGCAATCTCTGTCGTGATTCCCCCTCCCTGACCCTCCCCGCATACCTGTACGGTCCGGGGACATTGCAGACAGGTGTTCGGGGACATGGTGAACACTTTTTAACATCCTTTACCCATGGTGAT